>NZ_JBHSQK010000009.1:0-12678 GCF_042658055.1 Pseudonocardia lutea | reverse complement strand
CCCGGCCCGCTGCCCACCCCGACGGGTGCCCACGTCCCGGCCCGGCCGCCGGTCCGCTCCGCCACGCCGACCGCGGCCGCCGCCGGGGGCGCGGCGATCGGCCTGCCGACGCGCTGGGCGCTGCCGCTGGCCGTCGCCGGCGCCCTGCTCGTGCTGCTCGGCGCCGCCGGCGGCTACTCGCTCGTCCGCTCGCTCGCGGGCCAGTCCCCGGCCTCGACGGTCACGGTGACCACCGACCGCAGCCCGACGACCGTGCACTCGGACCCCGCCGGGTGGAGCCTGGCGGTGCCGTCGAACTGGACCCTGTACCGGACCGACCCCGTGGTCCGCTTCGTCTCGGCGGACGGCTCCGAGGCGCTCGCCGTGTGGAGGGCCGGGTCCGAGCAGGAGATCACCGCCGGCCTCACCGCCGCCCACCTCGGGGTCGACGCCGTGGACGCGACCCCGGCCGAACCCGTCGCCGGGGCCGCCGCCGGCGTCGACGAGCTCCACTACACCACCACCCAGGGCTCCCAGCGGCGCACGACGGTCCTGCGCACGCTGCCCGCGGCCGACGGTCTGTGGGCCCTGTCCCTGACCGTGCCGGCCGACCGCGCGGGCGAGCGGTCCGAGGCACTGTTCGCCGCGCTCGCCACGTCCTTCACGACGCCTGCCGCCGGATGATCACCCGTAGTCTGCGCGCATGAGCATCGCGAGCGAGGCCGCGCAGGCGCTGGCGAACGCGACCGGGGTCGAACGGCACGACGTCGCGGTGGTCCTGGGCTCGGGCTGGCGGCCGGCCGCGGACGTGATCGGCACCGGGTCGGACGTCCCGATGGCCGGGCTGCCCGGCTTCGTCCCGCCCGTCGTCGAGGGCCACGGCGGCACCGTCCGCACGCTGACCGTCGGCGGCCGCAAAGTCCTGGTGCTGCTCGGCCGCACCCACGGGTACGAGGGGCACCCGGTCGAGGCCGTGGTGCACGGCGTCCGGACCGCGGCCGCGGCCGGCTGCCGCACCGTCGTGCTGACCAACGCGGCCGGCGGGATCCGCGAGGGGATGGCCGTCGGCCAGCCGGTCCTGATCAGCGACCACCTCAACCTCACGGCCCGCTCGCCGCTGGTCGGCCCACGGTTCACCGACCTGACCGACCTCTACTCGGTCCGGTTGCGCAAGCTGGCGCAGGAGATCGACCCCTCGCTCGAGGAGGGCGTGTACGCCGGGCTGCCCGGCCCCCACTTCGAGACGCCCGCGGAGATCCGGATGCTGCGCACGCTCGGTGCCGATCTCGTGGGCATGTCGACGGTCCTGGAGGCGATCGCCGCCCGGGCCGAGGGCGTCGAGGTGTTCGGCCTGTCGCTCGTCACGAACCTCGCGGCGGGGATGACCGGCCGGCCGCTCGACCACGAGGAGGTCCTGGAGGCCGGCCGCGCCTCGGCGACCCGGATGGGCGAGCTGCTGCGCGAGCTGGTCGCGCGCGCCTGACATGGGCCTCGACCCCCGGCTGCGGGACGCGGCGCTGCGCTGGATCGCCGACGACCCCGATCCCGCCACCCGCACCGAGCTGCAGAAGCTCCTGGTCGACGCGATGACCGGGACCGCCGCCGTCCCGACGGTCGACCCCGCGGGCTCCGCCTCCGGGCCGATGGTCGGCTCCGCGGGCTCCGCCTCCGGGCCGATGGTCGGCTCCGCGGGCTCTCCCTCCGGGCCCCTCGCCGACGCCCTCTCCGGACCCCTGCGGTTCGGCACGGCGGGGTTGCGCGGGCCGGTCCGGGCGGGCCCCGCGGGCATGAACGTCGCCGTGGTCCGCCGCGCCACCGCGGGGCTGGCCGCCTGGCTGGTCGCGCGGGGTGCGCGGGGCCGGACCGTCGTCGTCGGACGGGACGCGCGGCACGGGTCGGAGGCGTTCGCCCGCGAGGCGGCCGGGGTCCTCGCCGCCGCCGGGTTCGCGGTGCACGTGCTGCCCGGGCCCGCACCCACCCCGCTGCTCGCGTTCGCGGTGCGGCGCCGCGGCGCGGCGGCCGGCGTGCAGATCACCGCCTCGCACAACCCGCCGCAGGACAACGGCTACAAGGTCTATCTCGGCGAGGGCGTGAGCGACGCCCCGGGGGCCCAGCTCGTCTCCCCCGCCGACGCCGAGATCGAGGCCGCGATCGCCGCCGCGCCCCCCGCCGTCGCCGTCCCCGCCGAGGGCCCGACGACCGTCGACGACCCGGGCGAGGAGTACCTGGACCGGGTGGCCCACCTCGGCACCGCGACCGCCGGTCTGCGGATCGCGCTCACCCCGCTGCACGGGGTCGGCGGCGCCACGGCCGTGCACGCGCTGGCGCGCAGCGGGTTCACGGACGTCCACGTCGTGCCCGAGCAGGCGGCGCCGGACCCGGACTTCCCGACCGTCGACTTCCCGAACCCGGAGGAGCCCGGCGCCACGGACCTGCTGCTCGTCCTGGCCGAGCGCACGTCCGCCGACCTCGCGATCGCCCTGGATCCCGACGCGGACCGCTGCGCGCTCGGCGTGCCGACCGCCACGGGCCCGCGGATGCTCACCGGCGACGAGACCGGCGTCCTGCTCGGCGACCACCTGCTGCGGCGCCGGACCGGGCTCGTCGCGACGACGGTGGTGTCGAGCTCGATGCTGGCGAAGGTCGCCGCCGCACACGGCGCCCCGTCCGCCGAGACGCTGACCGGCTTCAAGTGGATCGTGCGCGCCGGTCCGGAGCTCGTCTACGGCTACGAGGAGGCCCTGGGCTACTGCGTGGACCCGGAGGCGGTGCGGGACAAGGACGGGATCGCCGCCGCCGTGGTCGCCGCCGATCTCGCGGCCGGGCTGAAGGCGGCCGGGCGCACCCTGCTCGACCGGCTCGACGAGCTGTCCCGGGCCCACGGGGTGCACCGCACCGTCGGGATCTCACTGCGGATGGCCCCCGAGCAGCGCGACGCCGTGCTGGCCCGGCTCGCCGCCGCCCCGCCGGAGGGCTGGGCGGTCGACCGGCCCGCCGACGACGTGCTGCGGTTGCGGCGCGAGGACGCGCGGGTCGTCGTGCGGCCCTCCGGCACCGAGCCGAAGCTCAAGGCCTACCTGGAGGTCGTCGAGCCGCCCACGGACGACCTGGACGCCGCCCGGGCCCGTGCCGACGGGCGGATGGCGGCGCTCCGGGAGGAGATCACGCGGCTCATCGGGTAGGACGGGCGGCGTGGCAGTCCTGCTGATCGTCCACCACACGCCCTCGCCCGCCACCCAGGAGCTGCTCGACGCGGTGGTGCGCGGCGCGAGCGACCCCGAGATCACGGGGGTGGAGGTGCGTCGCCGGGCGGCGCTGGCCGCGACCGCCTCGGACCTGCTCGAGGCCGACGGCGTGGTGCTCGGCACGCCCGCGAACATCGGCTACATGTCCGGCGCGCTCAAGCACTTCTTCGACCAGGTCTACTACGTCTGCGCCGACGACACCCGCAAGCTCCCGTACGGCCTCTACGTGCACGGCAACCAGGGTGTCGAGGGCGCGGTGAAGGCCGTCCGCACCATCGCCTCGGGCATGGGCTGGGAGCAGGTCGCCGCGCCGGTGGAGGTCATGGGGGCGCCGGACAGGGCGGCGCTGGAGGCGTGCTGGGAACTGGGTGCGACGGTGGCCGCGGGGCTCGGCGACTGAGGCCCTACCCCTGCCCGGCGGCCACCGGCTCCACCGGCGCCGCCCGCCGCTGCGCCAGCCAGCCCTCGACCTCCGTGGTCCACATCGCCGCGATCTTGCGGTACCCGCCGGCGTTGGCGTGCAGCCCGTCGACGAAGTCGCCGGGCGCCAGCAGCGACGAGGTGTCCACGAACTCCACGGACCGGCCGAGCCCGCGGTGCCGCGCGACGACGCCGGGCGTCAGCCGGGCCAGCTCCGCCCGCTCGGTCGCCCGCGCGGTCAACGGCGCCCAGATCCCCGCGACGACGACGTGCGTCTGCGGCGCGGCGGCGAAGACCTGCTCCAGCAGCCTGTCGAGCCGGCCTGCGGCGACCGCTCCCCTGGTACCGGAGTTCACGTCGTTGGTGCCCATGTGCAGCAGCACGACGTCCGGGTCCGCCTCGGCGACCCAGGCCCCGACCTGGGGGATCATCCGTTCCAGCGTCCAGCCCGAGTGGCCCTCGTTGTCCGGGTCGGCCATCCCGGCCGGGCCGCTGCGCCGCGAGCCCACGTAGTCGACGCGGATGCCGTCGCCGGTCAGCTCGGTGAACAGCGGCCCGCGGTAGCCGGCGGTGGCGGGACTGCCCACGCCCTCGGTGCTCGACGCACCCAGCGGCATCACGCGCAGCGTGGCGGTCGGTCCGGCGCCCTCGCCGGCGGTGCGCACGCCGCCCCCCGGGGTGCCCTCGTCGGCCGGGATCCCGGCCACCACCAGGCCCGCGACGAGCAGGGCCGTGACCTGCAGCGGGACCCGCCGCCACCGGAGCCCCCCGACCCTGGCGCGCATGCCGTCCTCCCGACCGGGCGCACGCCGCCCTCCGGCGCGGGACCCACGTGGAGATCTCCCGGGCGGCGCCCGGTGTTACGTCCCCGCCGTCACGGGTTCGTCACGTTCCCGTGTCCCGGCCGTGACCGTCGCGTGAACGGGCGGCCGCCCTGCGGTGGAGGTAGCCTCCGCCGGTGCCCCGGCCGAAGGTCCACGACGAGGTGTTGCGCGCCAAGCTGCGCTCCCGCGCGGCGGAGCTGCTGAGCGCACAGGGCGTGAGCGGGCTGTCGCTGCGCACCCTGGCCGCGGACGTCGGCACGTCGACCACCGCGGTGTACGCGCTGTTCGGCGGCAAGCCCGGCCTGGTGAAGTCCCTGGTCGACGACGCCTTCCGGCGGCTGCGGCGCACCCTCGCCGCGGTCCCGCCGGCGGACGACCCCGCGGAGCAGCTCGTCGCGCTCGGGGAGGCCTACCGCGCCGACGCCCTGCACGACCCGCACCTCTACGACGCGATGTTCGACCGCGGCCGGCTCGATGCCGAGTCGCGCGAGCTGCAGGAGGCGGCCTTCACCCCCCTCGTGGAGGCGGTGGAGCGGGCCGTCGACGCGAAGGTGCTGCGGCACGACGCGCACCCGTCCACCGTCGCGCTCGGGCTGTGGTCGGCGCTGCACGGGCTCGTCTCGATCCAGCTGCACGCCCACACCCCGGACGCGGTCGACGACCCGGCCAAGGGCTTCTCGGCGGTGCTGCGCGCCGTCGTCGACGGCTGGCGGGCCTGACCCCGCTCAGACCGCGCCGAACTGGCGGTCGCCCGCGTCGCCGAGGCCCGGGACGATGAACGCCGAGTCGTTGAGCCGCTCGTCGATCGCCGCGGTGACCAGCCGGACCGGCAGCCCGCTCTCCTCGAGCCGGCGGACGCCCTCCGGTGCGGCGAGCACGCAGACGGCGGTGACGTCGTTCGCCCCGCGGGCGGTGAGCAGCTCCACGGTGTGCACCATCGAGCCGCCGGTCGCGAGCATCGGGTCGAGCACGAACACGGGCCGCCCGACGAGCGAGGCCGGCAGCGACTCCATGTACGGGGTGGGCCGGTGGGTCTCCTCGTCCCGCGCCACCCCGACGAACCCCATCTGCGCCTCGGGGACCAGGTTCTGCGCGGCGTCGACCATGCCGAGCCCCGCGCGCAGCACCGGCACGAGCACGGGCGGGTTCGCGAGCCGGTGCCCGGTGGTGCGGGCGACGGGGGTGTGCAGCGGGAAGTCCGTGACCTCGAACCCCCGGGTCGCCTCGACCACCAGCAGCAGGGTGAGATCGCGCAGGGCGGCGCGGAAGGCGGCGTTGTCCGTGCGCGCGTCGCGCATCGTGGTGAGCCGAGCCCTGGCCAGGGGGTGGTCGACGACCCGCACGTCCATGCGCCGGACCCTAGCGGCGCACGCCGCGGCCCCGCCGCCCGCGCGCCTCCCGGATCGGCGCCGGTCCCCGTGTCAGGATGCGCCCAGGGGTCGGCGCGGCCGGCCCGGCCGGGAGACGCCCCGGCACGCCGTCCCCGTCGACCACCCGCCGGACCGGGTGGGGACGCCCAGGGGTTTCGTCACGCTGCGTCCGCGTTTCGCCGCGCCCTGCGGCCGTCCGCGGTACCGCGGGTGTATCGCGCGGACGACCCTCGATCGGTCCCCCGGCCACTGTGGGCACACGAGACACCATGATCGACTTCTCCGGCCCGATCCTCGTCACCGCGCGTGCCCGGCCCCCGGAGGTGACACCAGTGATCAACTGGATCGTGCGCCCAGCGCACCGGGCTTCGCACCGGCCGTGACCACAGGTGCCATTTATCTGACCCGAACGGGTGGTATGGCACGAACACTGTCACGCCGGGGCCGCCGCCGACGCTGTACTAGGTGACAAGGAGGTGATCCGGTGCCGGAGAACACGACTTCGGACGAGCAGACCCTGGTGGCTGCCGCCGAGAAGCTCACCCAGTGCGACGGGTACGTGGTGCTCGCCGTCGACCCGCAGACCGGGGAGGTGGACGCGCACGGGCCGTTCGACGGGCTGACCGCGACGGTCAAGGCCGACCAGCTGCGTCGGGACTTCGACCGCGGCGGTCTCGAGGACGTCACGGTGGGCGTCGTCCGTCTGCACAGCTCGACCTGACGACCCGGGCCGGCACCGGTAGCCCGCTCGCGCCCGCGGGCGGGTCCACCCGGTCCCCGGCCCCGCCGGCCGTCGCCCACTGCGCCGGCCGTGCCGGACACGGCACCCACGCTCCCCGACGCTCCCCGACGCTCCCCGCACACGAACGACCCGGCCCGTACCGGGTCCGCTCCCCCAGGATCCGGCCGTCGGGGTCCCTCCCCGCGTGGCCGTGCCCCGGCCTTTCGCGCGGCCGCTCCCGTCGCCGGCACGACAGGCAGCACCACGGACGGCACGACGGGCGGCAGGCACGCTCGGCGCGCACTCCCGGCCGGCGCACCGTCGCCGCCGCTAGCATCGCGCCGTGGCAAGCGACATCGTCCCGATCCAGTTGTCCCTCACCGAGGGCGACCTCGTCACCCTGTGGGCGCCGCGGTGGCGCGAGGACGGTGAGGAGTGGGAGGCCTTCCTCGGCGACGAGGATGCGGTCTTCGCGTTCCCGGAGGTCGCGCAGCTCGCCGCGTACGTCCGCACGGAGACCGAGCACGACCTGGCCGACCACCCGGCCTGGTCGGCCGTGCCCACGCTGACCGTCGCGGAGCTGACCCCCGAGGAGACCCGCCGCTTCGACGTCATCGGCGTGCCCGAGCTGGTCGCCGAGGAGCCGGACACGTGGACGATCGGCGAGCTCGCCGAGATCACCGCGATCGTCCGGTCCTTCGCCGAGGTCTGCGACCTCGAGGAGGTCACGGCCGTCCTCGACTCGGCCCCCGGCTTCGGGCTGCTCGACCAGGGCACGCTGCCCTTCGCCGGGCGGGAGGGCCGGCGGCTGTGGACCCAGCTCGCCCAGACCGTGCAGGACCACTGGGACGAGGTCGTCGACGCGCTCGACGCCCTCGTCGCCACCCCGCAGGTCGACGCCCGGGCCCTCGCCGGCGCCGAGAAGGAGGCGGCGGCCCTCGCCGCGCGGATCGCCGAGGCGGAGGACGCGCTCGGGTTCGACGACGCCGAGGACGACACGGACGACGAGACCCTCGAGGAGGCCGCACGCGAGCGCGCCGACGAGGAGGCGATCGCCGAGCAGGTCGCCGAGGACGAGGCCGAGCAGGAGGACGAGGGCCCGGTCGGGTTCTGGGAGGAGATCGGGATCGACCCCATCCGGATTACCACCTCCGCGGGCCGGTGGGTCACCCTGCGCTGCTACCTCGACGACAAGCCGGTGTTCCTCGGCTCGGGCGGGCGCATCGACGTCTTCGACTCGGAGCGCGCGCTGGCCCGCTGGCTGGCCGACGGCGGCAAGGACGACAACGACCTCGTCGCCGCCTCGACCTGGCAGGAGGTCCTGGACCGGGCCGCGGTCGGCGAGCTGGAGGTCGTGGTCGACGAGCTCAACGACTACGTGCTCGTCGGGATCGACGAGGACATCGCCGAGGGCACCCTGGAGGTCGACCCGACCCAGCTGGAGCTGGCCACCGAGCTGATCCTCGACGTCGGCGAGTGGGCGGGCGACCCCGAGCCCGCCCGCGCGCTGGCCGACTCCGAGAGCCTGGGCTGGCTGGTGTCCTTCGTGATCCGGCCCAACCCGACCCGGCTCGCCCCCAGCCCGCCGTTCGACACCGAGGCCGCGCGCTGGCGGGAGCTGGTGCACGCCACCGAGGCCCGCCTGCACCGCCGCTGACCCGGGCGGACGGCGCTCTCGCTCACACCTGGTGAGCGAGGGCGCCGCTCGCTCAGGCGGTCAGCCCGTCGTAACCGGGCTTGATCACCTCGTCGATGAGCGCCAGGCGCCTGTCGAAGTGCAGGAACGCGCTCTTCATCGCGTTGATCGTGAGCCAGCGCAGGTCCTCCCACCCCCAGCCGAAGGTCTCGACCAGCGCCGCCATCTCCGAGGTCATGGAGCAGCCGGACATCAACCGGTTGTCCGTGTTGACCGTGACCCGGAAGCGCAGGTCACGCAGCAGGCCGATCGGGTGGTCGGCGAGGCTGGTCGCGGCGCCGGTGTGCACGTTGGAGGTCGGGCACATCTCCAGCGGGATCCGCATGTCCCGCACCCAGGCGGCGAGCCTGCCGAGCTCGGCGGTCCCGTCCGACCGGACGGTGATGTCGTCGACGATCCGGACGCCGTGGCCGAGCCGGTCCGCCCCGCAGAACTGCAGCGCCTCCCAGATCGACGGCAGTCCGAAGGCCTCGCCGGCGTGGATGGTGACGTGCGCGTTCTGCTGCCGGACGTAGTCGAACGCGTCGAGGTGGCGGGTGGGCGGGAAGCCCTTCTCGGCGCCGGCGATGTCGAAGCCGACCACCCCGGCGTCCCGGTACCGCACGGCCAGCTCGGCGATCTCCTGCGAGCGGGCGGCGTGCCGCATCGCGGTGAGCAGGCAGCGCACCGTGATCGCGCGGCCCGCCGAGCCGCGCTCGAAGCCCTCGAGCACGGCCTGCACCACGCCGTCGAGGTCCAGGCCCCGCTCCACGTGCAGCTCGGGAGCGAAGCGGACCTCCGCGTACACCACGCCGTCGGCGGCCAGGTCCTCCGCGGCCTCCTGCGCGACCCGCACGAGGGCCTCGCGCGTCTGCATCACGGCCACCGTGTGCCCGAAGGTCTCCAGGTACCGCTCCAACGAGCCGGAGTGGGCGGCACCGAGGAACCACCCGGCGAGCTCCTCGGGATCGCGCGTGGGCAGACTGTCGTAGCCGACGGCGTCGGCCAGCTCCACGACGGTCCCGGCCCGCAGGCCGCCGTCGAGGTGGTCGTGCAGCAGGACCTTCGGCGCGGAACGGATGGTGTCCGGTGTCAGGGGGGCGGCCACCCGCGCACCGTATACCCGCGTCCGACCAGGCCGGATCGGGCGAACACGGCCGGTCGGGTGCCACCCGGTCGGCCTAGTGGTGACTCCGTGTCTGCCGGTTTCGGCGGGTCGCTACCCTCAGTGCAGCGTTCCCCGCTCCCCCATCCGGATCACAGGAAGCACCAGGCGCCAATGAGCGATAACTCGACGATGTCGTTCGACCGGATGCGCGGCATGCTCATGCGCGCGGCCGAGATACGCGACTCCGAGCAGCAGCAGATCTTCGACTCCCTCGACGAGATCCACGCGCGGCTCTCCGCCCTCGACGCGCTGGGCACCGTCCGCAAGCGGCTCACCGAGCTGCCGGACCGCACCGAGGTCGGCGTGCTCGCCGAGCGCCTCGACGAGACGGTCCAGAAGGTCGACGCGCAGGAGGCCGTGCTCGCCTCCCTGCTCCGGGCGATCGAGGGGCTCCCGGACAAGCTCGCGAAGCCCTTCGCCCAGCTCGACGGCCGGCTCGACGGCATGGCCGGGCGCCTCGAGGGCGTCTCGGGCCGGATGGACGGGCTCGACGACCGGCTCGGCGGCCTGCACAAGCGGCTCGACGACCTCGACAACCGCCTCGACCGGCACGAGATGCGCCTCGACGCGATGCCGAACGCCGTCGCGACGCCGATCAAGGAGCGCGTCGACGGCGTCGAGAAGATGGTGCGCGAGCAGCTCGACGGCGCCCTGCGCGCGATGGACGAGTCCAACGAGGGCGTGCGCAACCTGCTCGGCGACACGAGCGTCGGGCTGCACCGCCGGCTCGAGGACCTCGCCGGGCGGCCCGCGGTCGACCCGACCGAGGCCCTCGACTCGCTCGCCGAGCGGCTGGAGATCCTCGCGGGCCGGCTGGAGGCGGTGGCCGGCCGGGTCGACGCCGTCGAGTCCGGGCTGGGCGAGAAGCTCGGCGAGCTCACCGGCGCGGTCGACGAGAAGATCGCCGCACTGGGCAGCTCGGTCGACGGCAAGCTCGGCGACCTCGACTCCGTGCTGCGGGCCCGCCCCGACACGACCTCGGTCACCGCGCTCGTCGCCAAGGCCAACGAGGAGTCGGAGCGGCGCAACGCCGGCCAGCTCGACGAGGCCATGGCCACCTTCGCCGAGCTCATCCTCGGCCGCGGCCACGGCTCCCCGGCACCGACCCCGCCGCCGCCCCCGCGCCCGGCCCAGCGCCGGTCGACCCGCAGCCGCGCCACGGTCAAGAGCGCCTCCAACGGCCACGCCACCGCCACGGACGTCACGGACGACCCGGACGACTGAGCCCCGTGAGTGGTGATCGCCGCTCACGACGGGACTCCGGAACCCCCGCGCCGACCCGGTGCGGGGGTTCCGCGTTCTCCGGTGAGCGAGCGGCGCTCTCGTTCGGACCCGGTGAGCGACAGTGCCGCTCGCTCACCGCGCAGGCAGGTCAGGAACGGAGCTTCCCGGGGAGGCGGCGCCACAGCGGGTCGAGCTCGGTGAGCTTCAGCAGCTTCATCCCGACGAGCAGGATCGGCGTCGCGACCACCAGTGCCACGGCCAGCACCAGCCAGGCCGCGCCGGCCGACCCGCTGCCGACACCGGCCTGGACCGCCCGCCCGACCACCCAGGCGACCACCCCGGCGGCCAGCGAGGCCGCGAGGGTCCGCCAGAGCGTCGAGAGCACCTCGCGGCTGCGGACGTGCCCGAGCCGGCGCGCGATGACGAGCTGCCCGATGACCGCGCCGACCACGAACGAGAAGCTGTTCGCGGCGACCAGGCCGAGCACGACGTCCTCCGGCGCCAGGAACACGGGGCAGAGCAGCAGCAGCGGGATCTTCACGAGCACGATCCCCAGCATGATCAGCGTGGGCGTGCGGCTGTCGGTCATCGCGTAGAACACGCGCAGCTGCAGCAGCGTGATCGCGTACGGGAGCAGGCCGAACGCCGACCACGCCAGCGCGGTGCCGAGCCGGGCCGCGCCGCCGCCCGCGTTGCCGGCGCCCAGGGAGAACAGCGCCAGGCCGACCTCGGTGCCGAAGAAGGTCAGCAGGACCGAGATCGGGACCAGGAACACCGTCGACAGCCGGCTGCCGAGGGAGAGGTCGGACACGACGTCGCCGAAGCGGTTCTCCGCCGCCGCCCGGCTCATCCGCGGCATCAGCGCGGTGAGCAGCGAGACCCCGAGCACGCCGTACGGCACCTGCAGGAGCAGCCAGGCGTTGGAGTAGATCGCGTAGGCGCCGGGGTCCGACGCGGTCGCGACCCGGGTGGTGACGATCAGCCCGGCCTGGCCGACCAGCACGTACGCGATCACCCACAGCGCCAGCCCGCCCGCGGACGAGAGCCGGGGGTCCCAGCCCCACAACGGCTTGAGCGGGATGCCGACGCGCCGCACCGCGGGCAGCATCACGAGCGCCTGCACGGCGATGCCCAGCGTGGTGCCGATGCCCAGGACCAGCAGCTTCGTGTCGCCCATCCGCACCGGGTCGAGGCTGATCTCCCCCGGCACCAGGGCGTAGACGACGAGCACCGCCAGCATGACGACGTTGTTCAGCACGGGCGCCCAGGCGAAGGCGCCGAACCGTCCTCGGCTGTTGAGGATCGCGCCGAACAGCGCACCGATGCCGTAGAAGAAGATCTCGGGCAGCAGCAGGACGGCCAGTGCCGTGGCCAGCTCGGGGTTCGCGTTCTCCGTGGTCTGGCTGCCCATGTAGAGCGCGACCAGTGGTTTCGCCGCGAGCATCGCGATCACGGTGGCGACCAGCAACGCCACCCCGGCCATGGTGAGCAGGCGGCGGGTGTAGGCCTCGCCGCCGTCCGCGTCCTCCTTCTGGGCGCGGACCAGCAGCGGGATCATCACGCTGGTCAGCACGCCGCCGAGGAGCAGCTCGTAGACGATGTTCGGCAGCGTGTTCGCGACGGTGTAGGAGCTGTTGACCAGGCCGAACGACAGCACGGCGGCCAGGGCGATCTGACGCAGGAAGCCGGTGACCCGGCTGGCCAGGTTCGCGACCGCCATCATCGAGCTCGACCGGGCGAGCGACTGGCCCCTGGGCGGGCCGGGCTCGCGCCTCACCTGCCCGGCGCCCACCCCCTCGATGGGCGCCATCACGTCCGTCGGCCGGTCGAGCGGGACCAGCAGCTCGGTGGGGTCGTCGAAGTGGCCGCCGGGCACCCGCTGCCACGGCGGCGGGACGGGCCGGCGCTCCGGCCCGCGGATCACCGCGCCGGGCCGGGCCGGATGGCCGGCGGCGGGACCGCCGTGGACCGGGGCGGTCGCGTCGGGGTCGGCCGCGTGGGGCCCGGCGGGTCCCGGGTTCGGCCAGGGGCCCGGCCGGCGGGGGTCCGACG
>NZ_JBHSQK010000008.1:91365-157463 GCF_042658055.1 Pseudonocardia lutea | reverse complement strand
GCCACGATCGTCGCAATCCGTCGCACCCGGGTCTGCGGCTTCTTCGCTCGGGCAAGCGCCTCGAGGTGGGCCCGGCGGGCGGAGGGCGACATCGCCTCCCACCCCGCGGCGGCGGCCGGGTCGTCGTCCAGCGCGGAGCGGAGATCGGGAGGCACGATCCCGGCCTGGGCGTCGGCGAGAAGCGTCCACATCCCGTTCGCCTGGGCGAGATCGATCATCGCCTGCCCGGCCGGGGTCATCCGCCCCTCCGCGATCAGCTGCGCGACGAGCTCGCGGTTGATCGTGCTCCACGCGCTGCGCGGGCTCCGGGGGCTGAACCGCTGCCGTCGCGACGACGCGTCGTGCCTGCGGGAGAGGCCGTCGATCCAGCCGAAGCACAGGGCCTCCTCGAGGGCCTGCCGCTGCGTCAGCCCGGGCCGGCCCGAGCGGGCGTGCGGGATGACCACCCACGCCTCGCGGGCGGTGGACGCGTGCTCCACCAGCCACGCGCGCCACTGCTGCGGGGTGGTCGCGTCGACCACGTCGTCGTTCATCAACACCCCCGACCGCGACGCTAGCCGGTCGGGAGGACGAGCGGTGACTACCCGCCGACCGGTGCGGCCGGCACGAGCCCGCCCGTCCCCCGCGACAGGACGCGGGCGAGGGTGTCCGGCTCGAACAGGCGCGCGGCGAGCGCGTCGGCCAGGCCGACCGGACCCACGTCGTCGCCGTGGCGGGTCACGCGGATGCGCAGGTCCTGGGTGGCGAGCGGGAGCGAGCGGGCCGCGACGTGCTGCCGGATCCCGGCCAGCAGATGTTCACCGCCCGCGGCGGCGAGCGGGCCCCCGACGACGATCTCCGAGGGGTTCAGCAGGCTCACCGCCTGGGCCAGCCCGACGCCGAGGACCCGGCCCGCGGCCCGGACCCGCTGGATCGCCCGGGCGTCGCCGGCCCGCAGCAGCGCCACGACGTCGAGGGCCGTCCGCGGGCGCCCGTCGCCGAGGTCGCCGAGATCACGGGCGATCGCCCAGCCGCCGGCGTAGGCCTCGAGACACGCGGACTTGCCGCAGCGGCACAAGGGCGGCGGGCCGTCCTCGCCGGCGTCGACGAAGGTGTGCCCGAGGTCCCCGGCGGCGCCCTGCGCGCCGCGCAGGATCCGCCCGTTGGCGACGATCCCGGCGCCCACCCCGGTCCCGACCTTGACGAACAGCAGATCGTCGGGCCCGGGCTCGGGGGCCAGGCAGCGTTCCCCCCACGCCATCGCGTTGGCGTCGTTCTCCACGTGCACCGGCACCTCGAACGTGGCGCCGAGCCGGCCGGGGACGTCGAAGCCGTCCCAGCCCGTCATGATCGGCGGCGAGACGACCCGGCCGGTCGGGAAGTGCACCGGCCCGGGCAGGCCGACCGCGACCCCCCACAGGGGCCGCTCCACGTCGGCCCGAAGGACCGCGAACCGCTCCTCGAGCAGGCCGAGGACCACCTCGGGACCCGCGCCGACGTCGAGGGCGACCGACTCTCGGGCGAGGATCCCGCCGGTGAGGTCGCAGCGGGCGAGCTGCGCGCCGGAGGCCCCGATGTGGCCGACGAGGAGGTCGCCGGCGTCGGGGTTGATCGAGAACAGGACCGCCGGACGTCCGCGCGCACCCTCGACCAGGCCGCACTCGCGCAGCAGCCCGGCACCGATCAGCTCGTCGAGCCGGGCGTTGACGGTGCCCCGGGACCAGCCCGTGCGGTCACCGACCTGCGCCCGGGTCAGCGGCGGCGTACCGCGCAGGTCGTGCAGCAGGACCCGCGCCCCCTCGCTCAGCACCGTCGCTCCGTCCATGCCTGCACGGTATCCGTACTGTGCCGTACGTATCAAGGCTGAATTTTGCTCTTGACTGAGCGAAAAGAGCTTCTTAGTGTTCCCCCAACGACAGAAGGAGGCGCGACGATGCGTGTTCACCCCCGGCACATGCGTGCCCTCGGTGCCGTCCTGACCGGCACCGCCCTGATCTCCCTCGCGGCCTGCGGCTCCGACGGCCCCACCGGCGGCGCCGCCGGCGGTGACGCCTCGGCGACCAAGCCGGTCGCCGCCGTCATCAAGGGCCTCGACAACCCGTTCTTCCAGCTCATGCAGGACGGGTTGAACGCGCAGGCCAAGACGGCGGGCGCCACCGTCGAGGTGCAGGCCGCCCAGTCCATCACCGACACCACCGGCCAGGCCGAGCGGCTGTCCGCGCTGAGCCAGCAGGACTTCGGCTGCTTCGTGGTCAACCCGATCTCGGGCAACAACCTGGTCCAGGGGCTGGCGCAGGTCGCGGCCAAGGACGTGCCGGTCGTCAACATCGACAGCCCGATCGACAGCCAGGCCGCCGACGCCGCCGGGCTGAAGGTCGCCACCTACATCGGCACCGACAACGCCGACGCCGGCGCCATGGCCGGCGACGAGATGGTCAAGGCCGTCGGCAGCGGGACCGTCGCGGTCATCGGCGGCATCGCCGGTGACGTGACCAGCGAGGCGCGGATCTCCGGCTTCACCGAGAAGGCGCAGGCGGCCGGGCTGACCCTGGTCCCGACCGTCTCCGCGGACTGGGAGCGGCAGAAGGCCCTCACCTCCGCGACCGACCTCATCGCCGCGCACCCCGACCTCAAGGGCATCTTCGCCGCGAACGACGACATGGGCCTGGGCGCCGCCCGCGCCGTCGCCAACGCCGGCAAGTCCGGCCAGATCAAGGTGGTCAGCGTCGACGGCAACTCCGACGCGCTCGACGCCGTCAAGTCCGGCGAGCTCACCGCGACCGTCGCGCAGTACCCGTACGCGATCGGCCAGATGGGCCTGCAGGCCTGCCAGAAGGCGATGTCCGGCGCGCAGCTGCCGGCCGACGTCAAGGCCCCGGTCGCCCTGGTGACCGCCGACGTGGTCGACCAGGCCAAGGCCGCCTACCCGGCGCCGTTCGCGCCCTTCGAGAACCCGCTGGGCTGAGGCCCGGCACCGACCCGCCTCCGCCCAGGCCCGCCCACGATCCGCGAGGAGCGACAGCGATGACCTCCCCCTCCAGCACGGCGCCCGAACGGCCACCGGCCGAGGCCGTCCCACCGGCCGAGCCCGGACGGCCCCGTCTCGCCGCGACCGTGCGCGACGTCGGCTTCTGGGCGGAGTGGGCCGCGGCGATCGGCCTGGTGGTGCTGGTCGTCGTCTTCCAGATCGCCAACCCGACCTTCCTCACCCTCGGCAACGTCTCGGCGATGCTGACCGCCTCGGCGATCCTCATCGTGCTGACGCTCGGCCAGACCTTCGTCATCGCGACCGGCGGCATCGACCTGTCGGTGGCCTCGACGATGACGTTCGCCGCGGTGGCGTTCGGGTTGGCGTTCTCCGCGGGTGCCCCGGTGGTCGCGTGCATCGCCGTGGCCCTGGTCGCCGGGGCGCTGGTGGGCGTGGTCAACGGCCTGCTCGTCGGCAAGGGCAAGATCGCCGACTTCATCGTCACGCTCGGCACGCTGTCGGCGGCCTCGGGCGCGGCGCTGGTGCTGTCCGACGGCAAGCCGGTCACCATCGTCAACCGCTTCCTGCTGCGGCTGTCCAGCACGGGGCTCGGTGTCCTGGGCTGGTCGTTCCTGGTGGCGGTCGTGCTCGCGGTCGTCGCGCACGTCGTGCTGTTCCGCACCCGGTTCGGCACACACGTGCTCGCGGCGGGCGGGTCCGCGGAGGCGGCCACCGCGACCGGCATCTCGGTGCCCCGCATCAAGATCGCGGTCTACACGATCGCCGGGGTGCTGGCCGGCGTCGCCGCGGTCCTGCTGGTGGCGCGTGTCGGGGCGGCCGAGCCGGCGTCGAACACCTCCTTCCTGCTCAACTCGGTGGCGGCGGTCGTGCTCGGCGGCGTCGCGCTCACCGGCGGCCGGGCCACGATCCTCGGCCCGGTCCTCGGCGCGCTGCTGCTCACCGCCCTCACCAACGGCCTGACCCTGCTCGGGGTCTCGCCCTTCTACCAGCCCGTCGCGGTCGGCACGGTCGTCGTGCTCGCCGCCCTGCTCGCGAGGTTCCGGCGCTGATGTCCACGACCCCCGACATCCTGCTCGACGTCCGCGACGTCCAGCTGTCCTTCGGCAGCGTCCGCGCCCTCAAGGGCGTCGACCTCCACCTGCGCCGCGGCGAGATCACCGCGCTCGTCGGCGACAACGGCGCCGGCAAGTCCACGATCGTGCGCTGCATGAGCGGCGTGCACCGGCAGGACTCCGGCGAGATCGTCTTCGACGGCGCGCCGATCGACTTCCGGTCCCCGGAGGACGCCCGGCTCGCCGGCATCGAGACCGTGCACCAGAACCTCGCGCTCGTCGAGGACCTCACGGTCTGGCAGAACCTGTTCCTCAACCGCGAGATCACCCGCGGCGTCGGCCCGGTCGCCCTGCTCGACCGCAAGGCGATGCGGCGGCAGGCGCAGGAGATGGTGTCCACCCTCGCCGTCAACGTCCCCGCGGTCGACTCCCGGGTGCGACGGCTGTCCGGCGGGCAGCGCCAGGCCGTGGCGATCTGCCGGGCCGCCGGCTTCTCCAGCAAGCTCGTGATCATGGACGAGCCGACCGCGGCGCTGGGCGTCCAGGAGACCGCGCGGGTCGAGGAGCTGATCACGAAGCTGCGGGCCGACGGGCACGCCGTCCTGGTGATCAGCCACGACTTCGCGCAGGTCATGCGCCTGTCCGACCAGGTGTGGGTGATGCGCGGCGGCCGCTGCGTCGCCGGTCGCCGCACCGCCGAGACCACGGGCGAGGAGATCGTCGCCCTCATCACCGGAGCGAAGGAATCATGAGCACTGCCCCCATCGCCAACTCCCTCGGTGTGCACGCCCTGGTCTGGGTCGGCGACACCTCCCCCGAGTCCGTCGACACCGCCGTGCGGCAGACCGCCGAGGCCGGCTTCGACCTGCTCGAGCTGTCCCTGCACGACTCGGTCAACCTCGACGTGCCCCGCGCCCGCGCCGCGCTCCAGGAGGCCGGGCTGCAGGTGGCCTGCTCCCGCGGCCTCGCCTTCGACGCCGACGTCTCCAGCGACGACCCCGCCGTCGTCGACCGGGGTGCGAAGCTGCTTGCCGACTCCCTGCAGGTCACGCGCGACCTGGGCGGAACGCACTTCACCGGGGCGCTGTACAGCGCGCTGGGCAAGTACTCCGCGCCGCTGAGCGCGGCCGGCCGGGCCAACGTGGTGCGGGTGCTGCGGGAGCTGGCCGCGGAGGCCGCCGGCGCCGGGATGACCCTCGGCCTCGAGGTGTGCAACCGCTACGAGACCAACGTCGTCAACACCGCGCGGGACGCGCTGCGGCTGGCCGACGACATCGGCGCCGACAACGTGCTCGTCCACCTCGACACGTACCACATGAACATCGAGGAGGCCGACTTCGTCCGCCCGGTGCTCGAGGTCGGCGACCGGCTCGGGTACGTGCACATCGGCGAGAACCACCGCGGCTACCTGGGCTCCGGGCACCTCGACTTCACGTCGTTCTTCCACGCGCTGGCCGACATCCGCTACACCGGACCGGTGACCTTCGAGTCCTTCTCCTCGGCCGTCGTCGCCCCGGGCCTGTCGGCGGACCTCGCCGTCTGGCGCAACCTGTGGGACGACGGCGCCGACCTCGCCCGGCACGCCCGCAGCTTCCTGGCCGACGGGCTCGCGGCCGCCGCCCGCCGGTAGTCGCCGTGCGCATCGAGCGGTTCGACGAGCTGGTCGACCGGGCCCTGGCACTCGCGGCCGGCCCGGCCGACCGGCGGGTCCTGCTGGGCATCGCGGGCAGCCCCGGGGCGGGCAAGACCACGCTGGCGGAGTCCCTGGTGGCCGCGCTCGCGGCCGCCCCGCCGCCGGGGCTCGACGCCGGCTGGGTCGCGCACGTGCCGATGGACGGCTTCCACCTGGCCGACGTCGAGCTCGACCGGCTCGGGCGGCGGGACCGCAAGGGTGCGCCGGACACGTTCGACGCCGCCGGGTACGCGGCCCTGCTGAACCGGCTGCGCGAGGTCCCCGCGCCGGACGCCCCGCCGGTGTACGCCCCGGCGTTCGACCGGGAGATCGAGCAGCCCGTCGCCGGCTCGATCCCGGTGCACCCGGCCTGCCGGGTCGTCGTCACCGAGGGGAACTACCTGCTGCTCGACGACCCGGCGTGGCGGGCGGCGCGGGCCGCGCTCGACGAGGTGTGGTTCGTGGAGATCGACGAGGCGCTGCGCACCGAGCGGCTGGTCGACCGGCACGTGCGGTTCGGGAAGAGCCCCGACCTCGCCCGGCACTGGGTGGCGACGACGGACGAGCCCAACGCCCGGCTCATCGAGTCGACCCGCACGCGGGCGGACGTCCTCGTCCGGTTGTGAGCAGTTCCGGTCGCGCCTCGGCGCGACCGGACTGCTCAGATCCGCACCGCGTCCAGGGCGCCGAGCACGTCGGCGACCAGGTCGTCCGTGTCCTCGCAGCCCGCGGAGACCCGGAGCAGGCCGGGCGGCACCGCGTCCCCCCACCGTTCCCGCCGGTCCGCGGAGGTCTGCAGCCCGCCGAAGCTCGTCGACGACGAGACGAGGTGCGAGGCCGCGAGGAACTCGCCCACCGCCTCGGCCGAGGGCAGGGTGAACCGCAGGATCCCGTTCCAGCGCCGCATCTGCTTCGAGGCCACCGCGTGCGAGGGGTCGGACGGCAGCCCGGGCCACCGGACGTCCGACGCCGCGGGGTGCCCGAGGAGCGCCTGGACCAGCGCGTGCGCGTTCTTCGCCTGCCGTTCCAGCCGCAGGTCCAGCGTGCCCAGCCCGCGGTGCGCCAGCCAGATCTCCATCGGCCCCGGGATCGCGCCGCTGCGGGTGCGCGCGGCCCGGACCCGCCCGGCCAGGATCGGGTCGGCGCAGGTCACGTGCCCGAGCACGACGTCGCCGTGCCCGGACAGCGCCTTGGTGTCACTGGCGATCACGAAGTCGGCGCCGAGCGGCAACGGCTTCTGCCCGAGCGGCGTCGCCGTGGTGTTGTCCACGGCCACCATCGCCCCGGCCGCGTGCGCGGCGTCGGCGATGGCGCGGATGTCGCACACCTCGAGCCCGGGGTTCGACGGCGTCTCGAGCAGCACCAGCGAGGCGCCGTGGAGTGGCTCCCACGCCCCCGCCGTCCCGAACTCCCGGACCTCCACCCCCATCGGCGCGAGCTCCTCGGACGCGACGAGCCGGGCGATGTAGTAGCCGTCGCTGGGCAGGACGACCGCGGTGCCGGGGCGGGCGCACAGCCGCATCACCGCGGACAGCGCAGCCATCCCGGAGGCGAACGCGACGCACTCGCCGCCCTCCAGCTCCCCGACCGCGGTCTCGTACGCGCGCCAGGTCGGGTTGTCGGCACGGCCGTAGAAGAACTCCGGCTGCGGGTCGTGCGGGAGCCCCAGCTCGAAGGTCGCCGACAGCACCGGGCCGGGGTGCACGGGCTCGCCCACCGCACCCGGCGGGTGCCCGCCCCAGACGCAGCGCGTCCCGTCCCCGTCCATGGGTCTCCTCGTCCTCGGTCGTGCACCGGCAGCGGTGCCGGAGCACCACGAGCCGCGCACGGGCGGCGCAGCCGCGGCTACTCGGGCTTCGGCGCCCGCGAGATCAGTTCCTTCGCCATGGCGGTGGCGGAGTAGCCCTCGTGGCACACCCGCCGCACGGCGTCGGCGATCGGCAGTTCCACCCCGTGCCGTTCCCCGAGCTCGCAGATCGACACGCACGACTTGACGCCCTCGGCGACCTGTCCGTGGTTGGCCGCCTCGGCCTGGGCAAGGGTCTCGCCGCGGCCCAGGTGCTCGCCGAAGGTGCGGTTGCGGGAGAGCGGCGAGGAGCACGTCGCCACCAGGTCCCCGAGCCCGGCGAGCCCGGCGAAGGTCAGCGGGTCCGCGCCCAGCTCGGCGCCCAGCCGGGCGGTCTCGGCCAGCCCGCGCGTGATCAGCGAGGCGCGGCTGTTGTCGCCCAACCCCATCCCCGCCGCGATCCCGACGGCCAGCGCGATCACGTTCTTGCCCGCGCCGCCCAGCTCGCAGCCCACCACGTCCGTGTTGGTGTAGGAGCGGAAGTAGTCGTTCGAGGTCGCGGACTGCAGCTCCACGGCCCGCTCGTGATCAATGCACGCGATCACCGTGGCCGTCGGCTCCCCCTGCGCGATCTCCCGCGCCAGGTTCGGCCCGGACACGACGGCGATCTGGTCCGCGGGCACGGCCGCGACCTCCGCGATCACCTCGCTCATCCGCTTGAGCGTGCCCAGCTCGACGCCCTTGGCCAGGCTCACCAGCGTCCGTCCCGGCGGGAGCAGCGGCTTCCAGTGCGCCAGGTTCGCCCGCAGCGTCTGCGACGGCACGGCGAGGACGACGGCGTCGGCGCCCTCGAGCGCGGCCGCGGCGTTCGACGTCGCCGAGAGGGTGTCCGGCAGCCGGATGCCGGGCAGGTAGTCGGGGTTCTGGCGGGTGTCGCGGATCGCCTTGGCGACCTCGGGCCGCCGCGCCCAGAGCACGACCTGGCGGCCGGCGTCGCCGACGACCTTGGCGAACGCCGTGCCCCACGACCCGGCGCCGAGGACCGCGATCTTCGCGAGCGCCGTCACGCCGGCCCGCCGTTCCGCTCGGCCTCGGGGGTTGCGGCCTCCGCCGTGCGGCCCTCGGCGGCCCGGCGGTAGAAGCCCGGCGGCGGCGTCTCGTCCCGGACCTCGGCCAGCAGCTCCTTGCAGCGGGTCATGAACAGCTCGGTCACCTCGCGGAGGATCGTGGCGTCGATCGGCCGGCCGCGGTAGGCGGACAGGTCGATCGGCTCGCCGGCCCGCACCGTGATCCGCCTGCGCGGGAGGGGCCGGACCTTCTTGTTGTAGTGGTCGTACACCTCCCGGGTTCCCCAGTGGACCATGGGCAACACCGGCACGTCCGAGGACAGCGCGAGCCGCGCCGCGCCCGTGCGCGAGTGCATCGGCCAGCCCTCGGGGTCCCGGGTGATCGTGCCCTCCGGGTAGATCACCACGACCTTGCCGTTCGCCAGGCCCTCGACGCCGGCGGAGAGGCTCTGCTGCGCGTCGGCGGAGTCGCGGTAGACCGGGATCTGCCCGCTGCCGATCAGCACCTTCCCGAACACCGGGATCTTCCACAGGCTCGCCTTGGCCAGGAACCGTGGCACCCGGCGGGCGGTGTGCACCCACAGCGCCGTGTACACCGGGTCCAGGTACGAGATGTGGTTCGCCACGACCAGCGCGCCGCCCTCCGCGGGCAGGTGCTCACGGCCCTGGTAGTCCGGGCGTCCCGCCAGGTACGACAGCGGGTAGAAGACCGCCGCCGCGAGCCCGACCCAGAACCCACCCTTCTCGCGCGCCACCGCTGCCCCTCTCCCGTCGTGGATCGACGCCGATCCTTCCCTGCCCGCCCGGGCGCGGTCCACCGACACCCTCGGGCGGGTGGAACGATGGTGGGGTGAGCAGCCGCGAAGTGGGTCTGGTCGTGCCCGTCAAGGGGCTCGACGCGGCCAAGTCCCGGCTGCGCGGAGCGGCCGACGGCGGGGTGGGCGACCCGGCCCGGCACGCCGAGCTCGCTCTCGCGCTAGCCCTGGACACCCTGGACGCCGTGCTGGCCGCCGACCGGGTGGCCGCCGTCGTCGTCGTGACGAGCGACGAGACCGTCGGGCGGGAGCTGGCCGGGACGGGGGTGCGGATCGTCCGGGACGAGCCGGCGGCCGGGCTCAACGCCGCCCTGGTGCACGGCGCCGCGCTGCTCCCGCGCGACCTGCCGCACGGTGCGCTCCAGGCCGACCTCCCCGCGCTCAGGCCCGAGGAGCTCGACGAGGCGCTCGCGCACGCGTCGGACAGGGCCTTCTGCGCCGATGCCCGGGGCGACGGCACCACCCTGCTCCTCGCCCCCACCGGTGCCCCGCTGGACCCGCGCTTCGGACCCGGTTCGGCGGCCGCGCACCGAGCGTCGGGCGCCGTCCCGCTCGACGGCGAGCTGCCCGGCCTGCGCCGGGACGTCGACACGGAGGCCGATCTCCGGGAGGCCTGCGCGCTGGGCGTCGGGCCGCGGACGGCCGGGCTGTTCGTCTGCCGGTAACCCCTGGTCAAGCGCCGGACGCGGGTCGATAATCCGGGCCTGCAGGGAGGCGTGTCATGACCGTTCTCTGGATCGTCCTCTTCGCCGTGGCCCTGACCGTGCTGATCGGTGCCGCGACCAGTGTCCGGGTGGTGCAGCAGTTCGAGCGGGGCGTGGTGTTCCGGTTCGGCCGGCTGCAGCCGCAGACGAGAGGTCCG
This sequence comes from Pseudonocardia lutea, assembly GCF_042658055.1. Taxonomy (NCBI): domain Bacteria; kingdom Bacillati; phylum Actinomycetota; class Actinomycetes; order Pseudonocardiales; family Pseudonocardiaceae; genus Pseudonocardia; species Pseudonocardia lutea. The sequence continues at coordinate 147,241 of NZ_JBHSQK010000008.1, read as the reverse complement.
GGGCTCGCGCTGCTGGTCCCGGTGGCCGACCGCATGCAGAAGGTCAACATGCAGGTGATCACCCTGCCGGTCCCCGCCCAGGACGGGATCACCAGCGACAACGTCACCGTCCGGGTCGACGCCGTCGTCTACTACCGCGTGGTCGACCCCGTGCGGGTGGCGGTGGACGTGCAGGACTACGGCTCGGCGATCCTGCAGGTCGCGCAGGCCTCGCTGCGCTCGATCATCGGCAAGAGCGAGCTCGACGACCTGCTGTCCAACCGCGAGCGGCTCAACCAGGGCCTCGAGCTGATGCTGGACAATCCGGCGGTCGGCTGGGGCGTGCACATCGACCGCGTGGAGATCAAGGACGTGGTGCTGCCGGAGTCGATGAAGCGGTCGATGTCGCGCCAGGCCGAGGCCGAGCGCGAGCGGCGGTCCCGGGTGATCACCGCCGAGGGCGAACTGCAGGCCTCGCAGCAGTTGGCGCAGGCGGCCGAGGTGATGACCAGCCATCCCGCCGCCCTGCAGCTGCGGCTGCTGCAGACCGTCGTCGAGGTGGCGGCGGAGAAGAACTCCACCGTGGTCCTGCCCTTCCCCGTGGAGCTGCTGCGGTTCCTGGAGCGGTGGACGCCCTCAGACGGACCGTCTCCGGCGCAGAACGGCAGCCGCCCGCCAGCCGGCGACGAGCAGCGCGGCGATCCCGGCGAGATCCCCGCCGGTGACCCCGTGGGTCGGGGCGACGACGACCAGGACCGGTCCCTCCATACGACCGTTGACGAGGAACCACAGCACCGCGACGGCGGCGAGCGCGACCGCCCCGCCCAGCCCGGTCTCCCCGCTGACCGCAGCGAGCACGACGAGGGCGACCAGCACGAGGGAGGCGAGCATCGGGTCATCGTGCCGGGGCCGATGTGAGACCCGGAGGAAGCGCGGCCGCCGTTGCCGGGCAATTCGGGCGCTCCGACCCGAATCGCGGCACCTCCGGCCCTGCTTTAGGCTCGCTTCTCCGGTAGCCGACGAGGTGAAGACGACGCCGCGGCCGCCCGTGATTCGAGCCCGCCCCGAGGTCGGAGTCCCCTGGCATGGTTTCCCGGAGTCGTCCTGCCGTCGAGGTCCTGCGCTCGACGGCCGAACTCGATGCCCTCGAGAACGAATGGGCCGAACTGCTCAGCACCATTCCCGATCATTCGCTGAGCCAGACCTTCCTCTACTCCCGGGTCGCGTGGACCCGACTCGCGGAGCCCCGCGGTTCCCGGCTGACCGTCGTCACCGTCCGTCGGGGGGACGAGCTCCTGCTCGTCTGGCCCCTGCACGTCGAACGCGGGCGCGGCCACACGGTGGCCACCCACCTGGGCAACCGGAGCACGCAGGAGTACGCCGTCCCCGTCGTCCGTCCCGGCGAGGATGCCGAGGAGGCCCTCGCGCTCGCGACCGCGGAGGCGACCCGGCTCGCCGACGTGCTCGCCGTCCACCATCAGCCGAACGCCCCGCTCCCGGTCGGTGGTCGCTTCGCCGCGCTCGCCTTCGCCTCCACGACGACGTCCCCGGTCGCCCTGCGTCCCGGCGACGGGTTCGACGCGTGGATGGCCACCCGTCCCCAGAAGCTGCGGTGGGAGATGCGGCGCAACCGCAAGCGCCTCCAGAAGGCCGGCGCGGTCGCCTTCCGCACCTCCGACGACGATCCGGCCTTCGGCCACCGGGCCCTCGACTGGATCTTCGCGCGCAAGCGGGAGTGGCTCGTCCGCCGGCACAAGACCGCGCCGTGGATCAGCGAGGGATCGGGCGAGGTCTTCTTCCACGAGTTGCTCGACCGCATGCCCGCACCGGCGCAGGTACGCCCACTGGTGGTCGGCGTGACCGTCGACGACGAGCTGGTCTCGGCGTCGGTCTGCTACCGCTCGGCGCGTACGGTGGAGGGCTTCGTCATGGCCTTCGACGAGTCGCGCGCGGCGCTGGGCGCGGGCAACGTCCTGATCGAGGAGTGCGTGCGGCTGGCGTTCGACCTCGGCCTCGACTTCGACTTCCGCATCGACGCGTTCGACTACAAGATGCGCTGGTCCGACCGGGAGACGACCCGGCACACCCGGTTCGTGCCGTGCACGGTCCGCGGGCTGGTCCCGGTGGCCGCGCGGCACGCCACCCACGCCTACGGCCGACTGAAGGTGGTCTCGACGCCCCTGCTCACCCGGTACCTGCCCGGGGTGCTGCGGGCGCGGGCCCACCGCGAACCGCCCACGCAGATCGCGGCCGCGCTGGTCCAGGACGTACGCGCGCTGGTACCCCGCCGCGCGTCCTGATCGCGGTCAGCTCGCGAAGCGACGGCGGAGCGGGCCGACCACGCGCGGCGCCACGGCCCGGCTGACCGCGAGCCCCCGGTTGATCAGCCCGCCGACGACGGGAACGGTCGTCAACCGGTGCAGCGCGAGGTAGAGCCCTGGCGCCCGGCGCGCGACGAGGCGCCGCCGCTCCATCAGCAGGCGGGCGAAGTCCCGGACCGGGCGCTCGACGTACTGCGGGACGGCCTCGAACCAGGCCGCGCTCGACCGGGCCTGCCGCGCCGTCACCTCCAGGGCCTCGGCACGCTCGGCCCCGTAGCCGGCCAGGGCGGCGGCGACGGACGGGGCCCGTTCCAGGTGCCGCGCCAGGGCGATCGCGTCCTCCAGGGCCAGCCGGGTGCCCGAGCCGACACTGAAGTGGGTCGTGTGGGCGGCGTCGCCCACCAGCGCGAGCGTCCCGTCCGTCCAGGCCGAGTTCCGGACCGTCGCGAACCGCCGCCAGGGCGCGGTCTCGCGTGCCTCCTCCTGCAGGACGAGCTTGTGGCCCGCCAGCTGGTCGGCGAAGGTCGACTCGAGGAGGCGGAGCGTCTCGTCCGGCCCGAGCGCGTCCAGCCCGAGGGCGCGCCAGGTCTCCTCCGTGGTCTCCACGATGAAGGTACTGCCGGCCTCGCCGAACGCGTAGGCGTGCGCCCACAGCCAGCCGGCCCGGCTCCTCACGAACGGGAAGGTGAACGAGGAGAACTGCTTCTCCGTGCCGAGCCAGATGTAACGGTTGTGCCCCTCCGTGACCACCGTCCGGATGCCCGGCGCCTGCTCCCGCAGGCCGCTGCGCACGCCGTCGGCCGCCACGACCAGGTCGTACCCCTCGAGGTCGGCCGCGCGCTCGATCCGCCGGTCGAACTCGATCCGCACGCCGACCTCCCGCGCCCGGTCGACGAGCAGTTTCTGCATGAGGTGCCGCCCCATGGCGAAACCCGACGCGGTGAACCGGACCTCGGAACCGTCGACCTCGACGACCTGGTCGTGCCAGGTGTAGCGGAACTCCCGGAGCGACTCGGCGAACGGCGGGTCGACGGCCTCGACCTGTTCCATCAGGTCCGGCCAGAACACCACGCCCCAGCCGCGCGGCGCGCCTTCCGCGGCCTGTTCGTACACCGTGACCTCAGGAGCCCCGGGGAGCTTTCGCGCGAGAATGGCGAGGAACAGTCCGCCGGGCCCGGCGCCGACGCACGCGATGCGCATGGTGGTCATCGTGCCAGTCACGCATTCCCCGCCGGGCTTCGCCCGCCGAGCACGGGGTCCGGGGGAGCCGGTCATGCCGTCGACCGCCGTCGAGGCCTGCGATGTCCGGCACAACCCACCCCGCCTCCGCAGGTCAACCGCCATTCGAGACCCGCCCGTGACCGAGAGTTCACCCGGATGTCGGTCGCTCCGACGGGTCGGAGGGGCGGTGGGTGCGGAAGAATCCCGCCGGTGAGCACGGGCCCCGAGAACACCGAGACCGGAGCCGCCGGGAGCAACGGCCGCCGCCGGACGACCGCGAAGAAGCCGGCCCCGCGCCGCGCCACCCCGGTGCGTGCCTCGCGGTCCGGCGCCCGGGTCGAGACCGTGGCGCCCGGACCGGCGCCGGTCCCCACGAGCGCGAGCACCGCCACCGCCCCGGCCGCCGCCTCCCCGGCCAACGGCGCCGGCGCCGCCCCGATCGGGCCGCCCGCACCGACCACGGTCGCCGCGCCCAGCGGGCTGCCCGACGACCGCTACCTCAACCGCGAGCTCTCCTGGCTGGACTTCAACGCCCGGGTGCTCGCGCTGGCCGAGGACACCAGCCAGCCGCTGCTCGAGCGCGCGAAGTTCCTCGCGATCTTCGCCAGCAACCTCGACGAGTTCTACATGGTCCGGGTCGCCGGGTTGAAGCGTCGCGACGAGACCGGCCTGGCCGTGCGCAGCGCCGACGGCCTCTCCCCGCGCGAGCAGCTGGTGAAGATCGCCGAGCGCAGCCAGCAGCTGTCCGAGGCGCACGCGCGGGTGTTCCTCGACGAGGTCCGCCCCGAGCTCGACCAGAACGGCATCCACATCCGCCGCTGGAGCGACCTGTCGGACACCCAGCGTCTGCGGCTGTCGGACTACTTCGCCGCGCAGGTCTTCCCGGTGCTCACACCGCTGGCCGTCGACCCCGCGCACCCCTTCCCGTACATCTCGGGCCTGTCGCTGAACCTGGCCGTCACGGTGCGGGACACCGACAGCCGCACGGAGCGCTTCGCGCGGGTCAAGGTGCCCAACAACGTCCCCCGCCTGGTCCGGGTGCAGGACGACGAGGGCAGGCCCGGCCGGGATGTCACGTTCCTGCCCATCGAGGACCTCATCGCCGCCCACCTCGGCGAGCTGTTCCCGGGCCTCGAGGTCGCCGAGGTGCACGCCTTCCGCGTGACCCGCAACGCCGACCTGGAGGTCGAGGAGGACCGCGACGAGGACCTGCTGCAGGCCCTCGAGCGCGAGCTCGCGCGCCGACGCTTCGGCCCGCCCGTGCGGCTCGAGGTCGTCGACACCATGTCCGAGCACGTGCTGGAGCTGCTGCTGCGCGAGCTGGACGTGGATCCGGGCGACGTCGTCACCGTGCCCGGGCTGCTCGACCTCACCTGCCTCTGGGAGGTCTACGGCGCCGACCGGCCGGACCTCAAGGACGAGCCCTTCCGCCCCGCCACGCACCCCGCGTTCGGCGAGCGGGAGACCCCGCGCAGCGTCTTCGCCACCCTGCGGGACGGGGACGTGCTGGTCCACCACCCGTACGACTCCTTCTCGACGAGCGTGCAGCGCTTCGTCGAGCAGGCCGCGGCGGACCCGAACGTGCTGGCGATCAAGCAGACGCTCTACCGGACCTCGGGCGACTCCCCGATCGTCGACGCCCTGATCGACGCGGCGGCGGCCGGCAAGCAGGTCGTCGCACTGGTGGAGATCAAGGCGCGGTTCGACGAGCAGGCCAACATCCGCTGGGCGCGCGAGCTGGAGAAGGCGGGCGTGCACGTCGTCTACGGGCTGGTCGGCCTGAAGACGCACTGCAAGACCGCGCTGGTCGTGCGCCAGGAGGGCTCGACGATCCGCCGCTACTGCCACATCGGCACCGGCAACTACAACCCGAAGACCGCCCGGCTCTACGAGGACATCGGCGTGCTCACCGCCGACCCGACGATCGGCGCCGACCTCACGGACCTGTTCAACTCGCTCACCGGCTACTCGCGGCAGACCTCCTACCGGAGCCTGCTCGTGGCGCCCTACGGCGTGCGGCGCGGGATCGTGCGCCGCATCGAGGACGAGATCGAGGCGCACCGGGCCGGCGACGCCGCGGCCCGGGTCCGGATCAAGGTCAACTCGCTGGTCGACGAGCAGGTGATCGACGCCCTGTACCGGGCCTCGCAGGCCGGGGTGCCCGTCGACGTCGTGGTCCGCGGGATCTGCGCGATCCGCCCGGGCGTGCCGGGGCTGTCGGAGAACATCCAGGTCCGCTCCATCCTCGGGCGCTTCCTGGAGCACTCGCGGATCTTCCACTTCGGCTCGGCGGACGAGTACTGGATCGGCAGCGCCGACATGATGCACCGCAACCTCGATCGCCGCGTCGAGGTGCTGCTGCGGGTGGCGGACCCGAAGCTCGCCGCGCAGCTCGGCGAGGTCTTCGACTCCTGCCTCGACCCCGCCACGCGCTGCTGGACCCTGGAGGGCGACGGCTCCTGGGAGCCCTCGCCGCCCAAGGGCACGGATCTGGAGAAGGTGCGCGACCACCAGGCGGAGCTCATGATCGCGCACGCGTCGCGGTCCCAGGTCGACGAGTGACGGTCGGCGGCGCGGATGTCTGACCTCTACGCCGCGCTCGGGGCCGACGTGCTCGCCGCGGGCACGGTGCTCTGGCGCGCCGGGAACGCCGGCCCGCTGGTCGCACTGGTGCACCGGCCGAAGTACGACGACTGGGGCCTGCCCAAGGGCAAGCTCGACAACGGCGAGACCCTCGCCGCCTGCGCGTTGCGGGAGACCTGGGAGGAGACGGGCGTGCGGGCCCGGCTGGGCGCCCGGCTCGGCGACGTCCGCTACCTCGTCCCCGAGGGCAGCAAGCTCGTGCGGTACTGGGCGGCCGAGGCGCTCGAGGCGCCGGAGTTCAGCTCGAACACCGAGATCGACGAGCTGGTCTGGGTCACGCCCGCCGACGCCGCCGCGCGGCTGAGCTACGCCCACGACGTCGAGGTCCTCCGGCGGTTCACGCCCCCGGCCACGGTGCTGCTCCTGGTCCGGCACGCGAAGGCCGGCAGCCGCAAGGACTGGGACGGCGACGACGACCTGCGCCCGCTCTCCGGGGTCGGCCGCAGCCAGGCCGAGCACCTGGTCGGGTTCCTCGACGGGTTCGCGCCGGAGCGCCTGCACTCGGCGACGCCGGTGCGCTGCGTGGACACGATCGCCCCGTACGCCTCGCTGCACGGCCTGAAGATCGAGCGCGAGCCGCTGCTCGGCGAGGAGGGCTACTGGGTGGACCCGACCGCCGGGCTCGCCCGCTTCCGCGCCCTGCTCGCCCGGCCCGGCGTCACGGTGCTGTGCAGCCAGGGCGGGGTGATCCCGGACGTGGTCGAGACGCTGCTCGACGAGTCGGACGCCGCGATCACGGGCGTGCCGGACCCGGAGAAGACCCCCGTGCCCTCCCGCAAGGGCAGCACCTGGGTGCTCACGACGGACAGCACGGGCGCCCTCCGCACCGCGGACTACTACCCCAGCCCCACCTGACTCCACGCACTCCGGAGCCATAGCGCTCCCGAGACCGGCTTCCGGGCGCGTTGTGCAACCATAACGCGCTGGTCAGCGGTCTCGGGGTCCGTTGTGGAACCATGACGCGGTCGAGCGCTACTTCTTCGCCTTGGCCTTCTTGGCGGGCTTGTCCTTGGTGACCTTGGCCGCCGGCTCCTTGGTGACCCTGACCGCCGGCTCCTTGGCGGACTTCCTCGCGGCCGGCTTGTCGGTCGTCTTCTCCGTCGTCTTCGCGGGCGCCTTCTCGGTCGTCCTGGCCTTGGCCGCGGTCGCCTTGGCGGCCGTGGAGCGGGCCGTCTTCCTCGGCACCGCGGGCGTCTCGACGGCCTCCTCCGCGGCGACGGGGCCGGAGGACCGGGCCGCGCGAGCCGCGGCAGGGCGCGGCGCCCGGGCCGGGGCCCGCTTCGCGCCGGCGGCGGCACCGTCGTTGCCGGCCACCGTGGTGCGGAAGGCCGTGCCCGGGCGGAACGACGGCACCGTGGTCGGCGGCACCGGGACCGTCTCGCCCGTGCGCGGGTTGCGTGCCACGCGCGCGGCCCGCGCCCGCGCCTCGAACACCCCGAAGCCGGTGAGTGTCACCGAGCCGCCGGAGCCGACCGTGTCCACGATGATGTCCAGCACTCCGTCCACTGCGGACGCCGCGGTGCGCCGGTCACCGAGGCGCGCCGCCAGCGCGTCCACCAGCTGGGTCTTGTTCATGGCCCCGCACGGTAGAGCCTCCTCCTCCATTCGCCAAGGGCCTGAGCGCCGAAGAGACGTTGGGGCACAACGAAAAACCGCCGTCGGCACCGTGCGTGACCACTGTGGTCACGCGCAGTGCCGACGGCGGTGCTCCGTCGGGGTGTCGCTCAGGCCGTGGTGACCGGCTTGTGCGCGGGCCGCGAGCGCTCGAAGGCGTCGATGGCGTCCTCGTGGCGCAGGGTCAGCCCGATGTCGTCGAGCCCCTCCAGCAGGCGCCAGCGGATGTAGTCGTCGATCTCGAAGGGCACGGTCAGGTCCTTGGCCTGCACCGTCTTCTCCTGCAGGTCGACGGTCACCTCGGTGCCCGGCTCGTTCTCCAGCAGCTTCCACAGCAGCTCGACGTCCGGCTGCTCGACCTGCGCCGCGACCAGCCCGGCCTTGGCCGAGTTGCCGCGGAAGATGTCGGCGAAGCGCGCCGAGATCACCACGCGGAAGCCGTAGTCCATCAGGGCCCAGACGGCGTGCTCGCGCGAGGAGCCGGTGCCGAAGTCCGGCCCCGCCACCAGCACCGACCCGCGGGAGAAGGGCTCCTGGTTGAGGATGAACGACTCGTCGTTGCGCCAGGCCGAGAACAGCCCGTCCTCGAACCCGGTGCGCGTGACGCGCTTGAGGTAGACGGCCGGGATGATCTGGTCGGTGTCCACGTTGGACCGGCGCAGCGGGACGCCGATCCCGGTGTGGGTCGAGAACTTGTCCATCAGCTCAGGTCCTCCGGCGAGCTCAGGGTCCCGCGCACCGCGGTCGCGGCGGCGACCAACGGGGAGACCAGGTGGGTGCGGCCGCCCTTGCCCTGGCGGCCCTCGAAGTTGCGGTTGGAGGTCGACGCGCTGCGCTCCCCCGGCGCGAGCTGGTCCGGGTTCATGCCCAGGCACATCGAGCAGCCGGCGGAGCGCCACTCGGCGCCGGCGGCGGTGAAGACCTTGTCCAGGCCCTCCTCCTCGGCCTGGAAGCGCACCCGCATCGAGCCGGGCACGACCAGCATCCGGACGCCCTCGGCGATCTGCCGCCCGTCGAGGATCTCCGCGGCGGCCCGCAGGTCCTCGATCCGCCCGTTGGTGCAGGAGCCGACGAACACGGTGTCGACCTTGATCGAGCGCAGCGGCTGGCCCGCCTCGAGGCCCATGTAGGCCAGCGCCTTCTCCGCGGCCACGCGCTCGTTCTCGTCGACGATGCTCTCCGGGTCCGGCACCGTCTCGCCCAGCGGCAGGCCCTGGCCGGGGTTGGTGCCCCAGGTGACGAACGGGGTCAGCGCGTCCGCGTCGATGTCCACCTCGGCGTCGAACACCGCGTCCGCGTCCGTGCGCAGCTCGCGCCAGGCCTCGACCGCCTCGTCCCACAGCGCGCCCTTCGGCGCGTGGTCGCGGCCCTTCAGGTAGGTGAAGGTGGTCTCGTCCGGGGCGATCATGCCCGCCCGGGCGCCGGCCTCGATCGACATGTTGCAGATCGTCATCCGGGCCTCCATCGAGAGGTTCTCGATGACGTTGCCCCGGTACTCGAGCACGTAGCCCTGGCCGCCGCCGGTGCCGATCTGCGCGATGATCGCCAGCACGACGTCCTTGCTCGTGACGCCCGGGCGCAGCCGACCGTCCTTCGAGTGGACGTTGATCGCCATGGTCTTGAACGGCTTGAGCGGCAGCGTCTGGGTGGCCAGCACGTGCTCCACCTCGGAGGTGCCGATGCCGAAGGCCATCGCGCCGAACGCGCCGTGCGTGGAGGTGTGCGAGTCGCCGCAGACGACCGTGGTGCCCGGCTGGGTCAGCCCCAGCTGCGGCCCGACGACGTGCACGATGCCCTGCTCGGCGTGGTTCATCGGGTAGAGCCGGACGCCGAACTCCTCGCAGTTGCGCCGCAGGGTCTCCACCTGCGTGCGCGAGACGGGGTCGGCGATCGGGGCGAGGACGTCGAGCGTCGGGACGTTGTGGTCCTCGGTGGCGAGCGTGAGGTCCGGGCGGCGGACCTTCCGGCCGGCGAGGCGGAGCCCGTCGAACGCCTGCGGGCTCGTGACCTCGTGCACGAGGTGCAGGTCGATGTAGAGCAGGTCGGGCTCCTGCCCTGCACCGTTTTCCGCGCCCTTGCGGACCAGGTGCTGGTCCCAGACCTTCTCGGCCAGCGTGCGTCCCACCGCTGCCGCCTCCTTCGCGTGTGAGCTGTGCGTCCCGGTGGTGGTTTCCCAGATCGTGGGAAGCTAATATCGAGACGTGAGACAGTCTAGCGGCATCGGCGTGCTCGACAAGGCCGTGGGGGTGTTACGTGCGGCGGCGGACGAGCCGATGGGGCTCTCCGAGCTCTGCGAGGCCACCGGCCTGCCCCGTGCCACCGCGCACCGGCTGGCCGTCGGCCTGGAGGTGCACGGCCTGCTGCAGCGGGGGTCGGACGGGCGCTGGCGCCCCGGCCCCACCCTCGCCGAGCTCGCGGGCGGCCACTCGGACCCGCTGCTCGAGGCCGCGGGCGTGGTGCTGCCGCGGCTGCGCGACATCACCGGGGAAAGTGTGCAGCTCTACCGGCGGGACGGCATGCACCGGGTCTGCATCGCGGCGGCCGAGCCCGCGTCCGGACTGCGGGACACCGTGCCCATCGGCACCCGGCTGCCGATGAACGCCGGCTCCGGGGCGAAGGTGCTCGCCGCCTGGGCCGATCCCGCCACGCAGCGTGCCGTGCTCGCCACCGCGACCTTCACCGAGCGGGTGCTGGTCGACGTCCGGCGCCGGGGCTGGGCGCAGAGCGTCGCCGAGCGGGAGTCCGGGGTGGCCAGTGTCTCGGCGCCGGTACGGGACGCGCAGGGCCAGGTCGTCGCGGCCGTCTCGGTGTCGGGCCCGGTCGACCGGATCGGGCGGCGGCCGGGCGTGCGGTGGGCGGCGGACCTGCTGGCGGCCGCGGAGGCACTGCAGCACCGTCTGTAGCTCCGGTGACACCGCGTGGCGCAGGCGCGGTGCCCGATGCCCGGATCGGGCGGTCCGTGACGCTAACGTGATCCACCACGCTGTCGATGGACAGAGAGGACGGGCGCCCGCTCCCCAGGCACGTCGGCGCGCCGAGGACCGACCGAAGACGGTGACGATGACCTACCTGCTCGGTGTCGACGTGGGCACGACCAGGACCGCCGCGGCGGTCTCGCGTGCCGACCGGCCCGGGTCGCCCGAGATGGTGTCGCTCGGCGACCGCTCCACCGACGTCCCCTCCGTGCTCTTCCTGGGTCCCGACGGGGAGGTGCTCGTCGGCGAGGCCGCCGAGCGCCGGGCGGTGACGAACCCCGACCGTGTGGTGCGCGAGTTCAAGCGGCGCGTGGGCGACCCGACCCCGATCGTGGTCGGCGGCCGCGCCTGGGCCGCCGAAGAGCTCTGCGCCCGGCTCCTGCGCTGGGTGGTCGACAAGGTCGCGATGCAGGAGGGCGGCCCGGCCGACCGCATCGCCGTCACGCACCCGGCCTCGTGGGGCACGCACAAGCGGGACCTCATGGCGGCCGCCGCGCACGCGCAGGGCCTCACCGTGACGTTCCTGGCGGAGCCGCAGGCCGCCGCGCTGCACTACGCGGCCGGCGAACGGGTCCCCACCGGCTCGACGATCGCCGTCTACGACCTCGGGGGCGGCACGTTCGACGCGGCCGTGGTCCGCAAGGACGGCGGGTTCGGCCTGCTCGGGCGGCCCGAGGGCCTGGAGCACCTCGGCGGCGTCGACTTCGACCAGGTCGTGTTCGACCACGTCGCCGAGGGCGCGCCCGAGGCGTTCGACGGCATCGACGAGACCGACCCGGCCGTGCTCGCCGCCGTCGCCCGGCTGCGGCGCGAGTGCACCGAGGCCAAGGAGGCGCTCTCGGCGGACACCGAGGTCACCATTCCGGTGCTGATGCCCGCGCACCGCGGGTCGGTCCGGCTGCACCGCAGCGAGTTCGAGGAGGCCATCCGGCCCTCGATCGGCGAGACGGTCGACGCGCTGCGCCGGGCCGTCGAGTCCGCCGGCACCGAGCCGGAGCGGCTCAGCGCGGTGCTGCTGGTGGGCGGGTCCTCCCGGATCCCGCTCGTCGCGCAGCTGGTGTCCGAGCAGCTCGGGCGGCCGGTCGCGGTCGACACGGACCCGAAGAACGCCATCGCCAAGGGCGCGGTGCTGGCCTTCCTCCCGCAGGCGCTCCTCGGTGCCACGGGCGCACACCCGGCGGTGGGTGGCGCGCTCGCGGCCGGTGGGGCGTACACCGGCGTCCAGGGCGTCGTCGGCGCGGACGGCGGGCCGCCCACCCAGCTCGCGGCGACCGGGGCCTGGGCGCCGCCGGGCGCCACGGAGCAGTGGGCGCCGGGGGCCACCGGGCAGTGGGCACCGGGGGCCACCGAGATGTGGGGCGGGCAGCCCGGACACCCTGGTCAGGGCGGTCCGCTGCCGGGCGGCGGCGCGTACGCCGACCCCACCTACGACCCCTACTCCGGCGACAACTCGGAGGCGGTCACCGAGGCCCTGCCGACCAGCGCCGGCGCCACCCGGCTCGACGGGCCGCCGGCCCGCCCCGCGGTCGGCGGCGGGCTCTTCGACTCCTACGCCGAGTACGACGACACGTCGTCGAGCAAGGCCCGCTCCCCCTTCATCATGATCGGCGCGGGCGGTCTGGTCGCCGCGGTCGCGCTGGTCGCGGGGGTCGCGCTGTGGCCGGACAGCAGCCCCGTGAGCAACGCCAACACCCGGATCGACAGCAGCGCCATCGCCCCGGTCCCCACCCCCGAGCCCGCCTCCCCGGCCCCCACCACCACCCTCCCCCCTCCGCCCGAGGAGCCGGCGCCGGCAGCGGAGCCGGGCAACAACAAGCCTGCGGGCCCGCGACCCCAAGCGCCGGTACAGAACCCGCCGCCGGTCCTGCCTCCGCCTCCCACGCTGCAACCGACAACCGAGGCTCCTCCTCCGCCCACGACGAAACCGTCACCTCCTCCGACCACTACGCCCTCTCCGCCACCGACGACGACGACACAGCCTCCGGCCCCGACTACGACGACGACGCCGCCGTAGTCAGCATTCGGCCGACGTTGACGACCGATACGACATCGGTAGTCGTCGCCCAACGAGCCCGGCGATGGTTTCGGCCTAGAGCTGAGTCTTCGGAGTGGGCACCGGATGAGCGCCTAGCGACCGGCTGACAGCGGCGCTCGCCAGGCGGCCAGCGTCGATGATCGTCGGCTAGGTGCGCTCGCGGCGCCGCGCGTTGCCCTCAGTTCCTGCGCGTGCGCTCGTCGACCGGCCGTCCGCGGTGATCATCCGGCTACGCGCCCTCGCGGCGGCGCAACTCGCCCGCAGGTCCAGCTCCCTACGGCCGTCGGGCCCGTTGTTCGTGTCCACAATCGGCGTCGGGGTGCGCTTGTGGCAGCGCCACTCGCCGTCGACCGGCCGTTCGAGTTGGTAATCACCGGGTGCGCGCGCTCACGGCGGCGCGCACGGCCCCATCCCGGCTCGTGCCGCCGTCGACCGGCCGCCAACGTCGATGATCGGCGGCTGCGTGGACTTGCAGCGCCCCGTACAACCCACACTGCACAACACCGCCGATCACGGTGTGCTCGACGCGCTCCCGACTCGGGCAGGACCTGCGTGACACGGTCCACGGGCCGTCCGAGCGCGCCCGTCGTCGGCACGCCGAGAGGGACGTCACGGCTGTCCGTGAGCCCTCCCGACAGCCCTGAGGTCCCTCTCGACGATGCCGATGGTGAGCGCAGAACTGCGATGAGCACCACCGTTCTTCGACGCCCTCCGGACGACCGTGGTGCTCCTCTCACTGTGCGATGCGTCCGCGTCGAGCCGAGTCGTCACTGCCTTCCCGCGCACCGGAAGAATCGCGCCGGCGCCGTGAGAGCGCGACCGGGAGAATGTTCCGGAAATGCGATGATCCCCACCCCGGAGAACCGGAATGGGGATCATCGAGTAGCCCCGACGGGATTTGAACCCGCGCTACCGCCTTGAGAGGGCGGCGTCCTAGGCCGCTAGACGACGGGGCCCTGGGACAACACCTCGTACTGCTTCCACCTGCGAAGATGCCCATCCCGGCGAACCGGGATGAGGACCTTCGAGTAGCCCCGACGGGATTTGAACCCGCGCTACCGCCTTGAGAGGGCGGCGTCCTAGGCCGCTAGACGACGGGGCCGCGGCTGGCCGTACAACCGATGGAAACGGGTGTGTTTCCGCTGGGGTACCAGGACTCGAACCTAGACTAACTGAACCAGAATCAGTCGTGCTGCCAATTACACCATACCCCAAGGAGACACGCCCACCGGCGGGCTGCCGGAGCAGTTCCGGTGTCCGCGTCCCTTGCAGAGAAGACTCTAGACCACGCCCTCCGAGGCCTGTACGGCACCCCCCAGCCTGCGCATCGAGCGCTCGCGCCCGAGCAGCTCCATGGACTCGTACAGGGGCGGCGACACGGTCCGGCCGCTGATCGCAACGCGCACCGGACCGAAGGCCTTCCGCGGCTTGAGGCCCAGCCCGTCGACCAGCGAGGCCTTGAGCGACTCCTCGATGGCCACGGCCGTCCAGTCCGCGACCTGCTCGAGGCCCTTCACCGCGGCGTCGAGGACCGGGACGGCGTCGGCGCCCAGGGTCTTGGCGGCGGCGTCGGCGTCGAGCTCGAAGTCCTCGTCCGCGACGAACAGGAACTTCAGCATCCGCGCGGCGTCCGAGAGCACCTGGCTGCGCTCCTGGACGAGCGGCGCGGCGGCGGCGAGGACGGCGTCGTCGGCGGAGACGGTGACGCCCTCGCGCGCCAGGTACGGGACCAGGCGTCGGGCGAAGTCGGCCGGCTCCAGCGCCCGCAGGTGCGCGGCGTTGATGGCCTCGGCCTTCTTCAGGTCGAAACGGGCGGTGTTGGACGACACCCGGGAGACGTCGAAGGAGGCGACCATCTCGTCGAGGGAGAAGACGTCCCGGTCCTCGGCGATCGACCAGCCCAGCAGGGCGAGGTAGTTGAGCAGGCCCTCCGGCACGAAACCGCGGTCGCGGTAGTGGAAGAGGTTCGACTCGGGGTCGCGCTTCGACAGCTTGCGGTTGCCCTCGCCGGTCACCAGCGGCAGGTGTGCGTAGACGAACGGGCCGTTGCCAATCCCGACGCGCTGCAGCGCCTCGAGCAGCGCGATCTGCCGGGGGGTGGAGGAGAGGAGGTCCTCGCCGCGCAGGACGTGCGTGATGTCCATGAGCGCGTCGTCGAGCGGGTTGGTGAGCGGGTAGAGCGGGGTGCCGTCGCCGCGGGCGAGCACGAAGTCCGGCACCTGGCCCCGTTTGAACGTGATCTCGCCGCGGATCATGTCCGTGAAGGTGATGTCGCGGTCCGGCATCCGCAGCCGGAAGACCGGCTTGCGGCCCTCGGCGCGGAAGGCCTGCTTCTGCTCCTCGGTGAGGTCGCGGTCGGCGTTGTCGTAGCCGAGCTTGGGGTCGCGTCCGGCCGCCCGGTGCCGCGCCTCGATCTCCTCGGCACTGGAGTACGACTCGTAGACCTCGCCGGCCCGGACGAGCCGGCCGAGGGCGTCCCGGTAGAGGTCGCGCCGCTCGCTCTGCCGGTACGGGCCGTGCGGGCCGCCCTTCTCCGGACCCTCGTCCCAGTCGAGGCCGAGCCAGCGCAGCGCGTCGAGGATCGCCTCGTAGGACTCGATGCTGTCGCGTTGCGCGTCCGTGTCCTCGATCCGGAACACGAAGGTGCCCTGGTGGTGCCGCGCGTGCGCCCAGTTGAACAGGGCGGTGCGGACGAGCCCCACGTGCGGGGTCCCGGTGGGCGACGGGCAGAAGCGGACGCGAACTGTACTCATGGTGGGGCCAGCGTATCCCTGGCGCCGCAGCCCGATCGCGCGTACATTTCAACGCATGATGAATAACGACCGCACCACCGCCTGCGTCGTCGGTGGCGGCCCCGCGGGGATGGTCCTCGGGCTGTTGCTGGCCCGGGCGGGCGTCGAGGTCACCGTGCTGGAGAAGCACGCCGACTTCCTGCGGGACTTCCGCGGCGACACCGTTCATCCCTCGACCCTCGAGCTGCTCGACGAGCTGGGCCTCGGCGCGCGGTTCGACGCGATGCCGCACCGCCGGATCGACAGCGTCCGGGCGATGCTGGACGGCGGCACCGTGAAGATCGGGGACTTCTCGCTGCTCCACCATCCGCGGCCCTACATCGCGCTCGCGCCGCAGTGGGACTTCCTCGACCTCCTCGCAGCGGCCGCCGAGGAGGAGCCGACCTTCACCCTGGTGCGCAACGCCGAGGTCACCGGCCTGCTCACCGAGGGCGACCGGGTCACCGGCGTGCGCTGGAGGGACCGGGTGAGCGGCGAGGAGCACTCGCTGCACGCCACGCTCACCGTCGGCGCCGACGGCCGGCGCTCGACCGTCCGGGCGGCCTCCGGGTTGCGGAGCCGGGCGTTCGGCGTCCCGCTCGACGTCGAGTGGTTCCGGCTGCCCCGCCTCGAGGGTGACCCCGAGGGCGGCGTCGGGCGGTTCACCCGGGGGCACTTCGCGGTCATGATCGACCACGGCGACTACTGGCAGTGCGGCTACCTGATCCGCAAGGGCGGGGACGCCGAGCTGCGCGCGAAGGGCATCGACACGCTGCGGACGCGGATGTCGCGGCTCATCCCGTGGACCACCGACCGGGTGGGGGCGCTGCGGAGCTGGGAGGACGTCTCGCTCCTCGACGTCCGGCTCGACCGGCTCCGCCGCTGGTCGAAGCCGGGCCTGCTGCTGATCGGGGACGCCGCGCACGCGATGTCGCCCGTCGGCGGGGTCGGGATCAACCTCGCGGTGGCCGACGCCGTCGCCGCGGCCCGCATCCTCGGCCCGGGCCTGCGCTCGGGGCCGGTGTCCCCACTGCGGCTGGCGGCGGTGCAGGCGCGGCGGTGGCTGCCGGCGGCGGTGATCCAGGCCGTCCAGCGCGGGGCGCACCGGGTGATCCTGGGCGCGGCGCTCGACTTCGACCCCGACGCCCCGGTGGCGCCGGCCACCGAGCTGCCGCCGACGGTCCGGTTCGTGAAGCGGCACCCGAAGCTGCAGATCGTGCCCGCGCGGCTGTTCGGGCTGGGACTGCTGCCCGAGCACGCCCCGGGCTGGGCCCGGCGGCCGCAGGCCCCGGTGAAGGAGCCGGCGCCCGTGTGAGCGGCGGTCGGATCCGCGGACGCGGTGACGGTCGGCGGGTCGGGAGGGCTGCCCTGCCCCGCGGACCGGCCGTCCCGTAGCAAGATCACCGACCGTGGACGGCAAGGGTCGAAATCCGACCCGCGCCGTCCACAACAGGTGATCATGGACGGCGGAGCCGGGCTCGTTGGACAGCCCTGTGCGTCCACGTTCGGTGATCACGCCACGGCGCGACCCGCGGCGACGGGATCAGGCCGGCACGGACTCAGACCGCCACCGGGGTGCGGGTGCGGAGGGCGGCGAAGGCCAGCGCGTCGACCAGCGCCAACCAGCTGGCCTCGACGACGTTGGTGTGGACCCCGACCGTCGTCCACTCCCCGTGGTGGTCGCTCGTCCCCACCAGCACCCGCGTGACCGCGTGCGTGCCCGCCGAGCCGCCGGGCGTCAGGATGCGCACCTTGTAGTCGGACAGCTCCACGTCGGCGAGCCACGGGCAGGAGGGCTCCAGCGCGGCGCGCAGGGCAGCGTCGAGGGCGTGGACCGGGCCGTTGCCCTCCCGCGTGGCGATCCGCCGCTCGCCGTCGACCAGCAGCTTCACCGTGGCCTCGGCGACCGCGTCGGCGCCCGCGCGCTTCTCGATGATCACGCGGTAGGACTCGAGGGCGAACGGCACCGGCGACTCCTCCCCCAGCGCCCCGCGCATCAGCAGCTCGAGGGAGGCGTCGGCGGCCTCGAAGGACCAGCCCTGCGCCTCCCGCTCCTTCACCGTCCCGACGACCGCCGACACGGCCTCCGGGCTGGCGGCCATGTCCAGGCCCAGCTCCGCGCCCTTGAGCTCGACCGACGCTCGCCCGGCCATCTCGGTGACCAGGACCCGTTGGGTGTTGCCGACCTCGGCCGGGTCCATGTGGTTGTACAGCTCCGGGTCGACCTTGATCGCGCTCGCGTGCAGCCCCGCCTTGTGCGCGAACGCCGACGCCCCGACGTAGGGCTGGTGCGTGTCCGGGGCGAGGTTGGCGATCTCGGCGAGGGCGTGCGAGGTCCGGGTCAGGTCGACGAGGCCGGCCGCCGGCAGGACCGGCATGTCCAGCTTCGTCGCCAGGTTCCCGACGACGGCGAACAGGTCGGCGTTGCCCGTCCGCTCGCCGTAGCCGTTGGCCGTGCACTGCACGTGCGTCGCCCCGGCCTGGACCGCGGCGACGGAGTTGGCGACCGCGCAGCCGGTGTCGTCCTGGCAGTGGATGCCCAGCCGGAAGCCGGTCCGTTCGGCGACCTCGCGCACCACCTCGGCGAGCCCGAGCGGGAGCATCCCGCCGTTGGTGTCGCACAGCACCGCGACGTCGGCGCCCGCGGTCATGGCCGCGTCGAGCACCCGCAGCGAGGTGTCCGGGTCGAAGCGGTAGCCGTCGAAGAAGTGCTCGGCGTCGACGAACACCCGCCGGCCCTCGCGGCGCAGGAAGGACACGGTGTCGGCCACCATCGCGCAGTTCTCGGCGACGTCCGTGCGCAGCGCCCGCTCGACGTGCCGGCGGTCCGACTTCGCCACCAGCGTCACGACGGGCGCCCGGGAATCCAGCAGTGCGCGGACCTGCGGGTCCGCCTCGGCCCGGACCCCGGCCTTCCGCGTGGAGCCGAACGCGACGAGCACGGCGTGCCGCAGCGGGAGCTCGCCGGCCGCGGCCCGGGCGAAGAACTCGGTGTCCTTGGGCAGCGCCCCGGGCCACCCGCCCTCGACGAACCCGACGCCGAGCGCGTCGAGGTGCCGGGCGACGGCGAGCTTGTCGGCGACCGAGTACGAGATGCCCTCGCGCTGGGCCCCGTCCCGCAGCGTGGTGTCGTAGACGTGGAAGGCGTCGCCGAGGGGCGTGCCGGCGGGCGTGGTGCGGGACATCCGGGTTCTCCGTGTGGTGGTGGTCGGGCAACAAAAAAGACCCCCCGCGGATGCGAGAGGTCTGCGCGTCGGCTCCGATGAGCTGCGACGCGCTAGCAGATAATGATCACGCTGGTGAGGCGCACGCAGGCAGTCTGCCCGGCGCGTCCCGCGATGTCACACAGGCTTCCCACATCGTGGGAGACCCTGTTGTCCTGATGCAGTCGCCTCGAAGATGGGGGACGACGTCGCGGACGCCGGAGTCCGCGACCCGTACTCCCCGGAGGACCGTTCGTGTCGATCTCCCTGACCGTCCTGTACAACCCGCCCGCGGACGCGGCCGCGTTCGACAAGCACTACGACGAGGTGCACGCCCCGCTGGCGGCGAAGCTGCCGAACCTGGAGTCGTTCACGATCGTCCGGCCGGGCCCCGGCCCCGACGGCTCGGCCCCGCAGTACCACCTCATCGCGACCCTCACCTTCGCCTCGGCCGAGGTCATGCAGGAGGCGATGGGGACCCCGGAGGGCAAGGCCGCCAACGAGGACCTGGCGAACTTCGCGCAGGCCGGCGCCACGATGCTGATCGGTGAGCTCCAGCGGGTCGTCTGACCCGGACGCACCCGGAACGGACGACGGCCCGGCACCCCGCGTGGGGTGCCGGGCCGTGTTTCGTGTCGAGGGGGCTCAGGCCTCGGTGGAGGCCGGCTCCGCGGTGCGGCTGGACACGAGCGCGGCGAGCCGGTCGCCGATCGCCTGGGTGTGCCCGGTCGCGCTGTGGTCGCGGGTCGCCAGGTCGAACGCGACCGCGGCCTCGACGCGGCGCGCGGCGTCCTGCTGGCCGACGTGGTCGAGCAGCAGCGCCACCGACAGGACCGCGGCGGTCGGGTCGGCGATGCCCTGGCCGGCGATGTCCGGCGCCGAGCCGTGCACCGGCTCGAACATGCTCGGGTTGCGGCCGCTGGCATCGAGGTTGCCGCTGGCCGCGAGGCCGATGCCACCGGTCACGGCGGCCGCGAGGTCGGTGAGGATGTCGCCGAACAGGTTGTCGGTGACGATCACGTCGAACCGGCTCGGGTCGGTGACCAGGTGGATCGTGGTGGCGTCGACGTGCTGGTAGGCGACCGAGACCTCCGGGTGCTCCAGGGACACCTCCTCCACGATCCGCGACCACAGCGCGCCGGCGAAGGTCAGCACGTTCGTCTTGTGCACCAGGGTCAGGTGCTTGCGCGGGCGGCGCTCGGCGCGGGCGAACGCGTCCCGCACCACGCGCTCGACGCCGAACGCGGTGTTGGTGCTGACCTCGGTCGCGACCTCGTGCGGGGTGTCCTTGCGGAGCAGGCCGCCGGTGCCGACGTACGGGCCCTCGGTGCCCTCGCGAACCACGACCATGTCGATCTCGGGGTTGCCGGCGAGCGGGCCGCGGACCCCCGGGTAGAGCCGCGCCGGGCGCAGGTTGACGTGGTGGTCGAGCTCGAAGCGCAGGCGCAGCAGCAGTCCGCGCTCGAGGATGCCGCTCGGCACCGACGGGTCGCCGACCGCGCCGAGGAGGATCGCGTCGTGCTGCTGCAGCTCGGTGAGGACGGACTCCGGCAGCAGCTCGCCGGTGGAGTGCCAGCGGGCCGCGCCGAGGTCGTAGGTCGTGGTCTGGACGTCCGGGGAGACCTCGTGCAAGACCTTCAGGGCCTCGTCGATGACCTCCGGCCCGATGCCGTCGCCGGGAATGACCGCAAGGCGCATGCTGCGAAATGTCCTCTCTCGATACGCCCCACCACGGCGTGCGATCGGGCGGCTTCCGAACGCTACCCGCTGGAGCGGCGGCGACCGGCCGCCGTCCACTCCATCGGGGTCCCCCGGGCTGGTGAAGTCGTGCCAGCCGGCAGCCCGATCCGGCCCGACACACCCCCGAGCGGGTCAGATTGTGCGCCCCGGGCCGGGACCGGCCGACGGCGGGGTCCCGACCCGGACGCCCGCCGTCACCCGGACGGAGCAGCGGCGGGGGCGAGCGGTGCGGTGACGAGATCACCGGCCGGGGCGGCCGCGGGAGCCGCGGGCCCGTCGAGCGTCGCGGCGTGCGCCCCGGCCGGGTTCTGCGGCAGCACGACGAGCAGCGGGCCGGCCGGGGCGGGCAGGCGCGTGCCCGCGTCGGCGGGGCGCAGCAACGGCTCGGCGCTCGCCGGCTCGGCGAGCGGGTCCCAGGCCTCCGGGACGTCGACGGCGTCGACCGGCGCCGTGGGCTCGGCACCCGGGTTCGCCGTGTCCGTCGGGCCGTAGTCGCCCTCGACCACGACCTGCATGCGCAGCGGCGCGGACGCGGCGGCCGGGTCGACACCGAGCGCGGACAGGTGGACCGGCAGCACCCAGGTGTCGGTGTCGAAGACGTTCGTGTCGGTGTCGCCCTCGAACCCGTTCACCGGCAGCGCGTCGACCTCGGCGTACCCGTCCGGGGTCCGGGTCCGCAGGTCCAGGACCTGCGCGAGCAGCACGTCCGTCCCCGGCCGCTTGACCAGGCCGACCGCGCGGTCCACGGACCCGTCGCCGTCGACGTCGAACCCGACGGTCGGGACGGTGGTCGCGCCGACGTCCGGCAGGGTGCCCCACATCGACACCGCGATCCCGATCGTGTCGCCGGAGCGGGCCGCCCCGACCCACCGGACGTCCCCGCCCTGGCCGGTGTCGTTGGCGACGCAGCCGACGGACAGCCCGGACCGGCAGCGCGGCAGCCGGGGACTCGTCGCGAGCAGCCGGAACACCCCGGCCCGCGAGCGGTAGGCCTGCGACCCGCTCCCCTGGTCCACGGCCGCGCCGGTGAGCACGACCTCGCCGCCCGCCCGCGTCGCGGCCAGGCTCGCGACGGGCTTGGGCGCGGAGGTCACCGGTACCCGCACCTCGCGCCCGCCCGCGGTGAGCACGATGCGGCCCGACGCGTCGGCGACGAACTGGCGGGGGCGGCCGGCCTGGGTGGCGGCCATGGTCGGGTCGAGGGTCTTCCGCAGCGCGTCGGCCTGCGCGGTGAGCCGCACGGTGACCGTCCCGGGCCCGTCGATCCGCGCGGGGCTGACGGCGATCGTCACGCCCGGCATCGCGGTGACGGGCTCGTACCGCAGCGTCGCGGCCCCACTGACCCGCAGCGTCCTCGTCACGGTGACCGTCCGGCCCGCCGGGACCTCGACCACGCCGAAGGCCACGCCGACCGCGCCGGGCTCCTCGGCGTCGGCGGCGAGGACGGGCGGGTCCTGCGCCGCGCGGGCGTCCACCCGGCCCCCTCCGACCCGCATCGGGGCCATCGGGTCCCCGGCCGGGCTGCGGACGTCGGCGGCCGTCGTCACGATCGCGACCTTGACCTCCTCCGGCGACCACTCCGGATGCGCCTCGCGCACGAGCGCGGCGACGCCGGCGACGAACGGGCTGGCCATCGAGGTACCGGTCTTGCTCGCCCGGCCGGCCCCGCTGCCGACCGCCGCGGAGACGATCGACTCCCCCGGCGCCGCGACGTCCGGCTTCACGCCCGGGCCGCGCCCGCCCCGCGAGGAGCTCACGCTGATCGTGTCGGCGATGCCGGGGACCTGCACGGACGCGCTCTGGGCGAGCCGGCCGTCGAGGTGGACGCGCAGGGTGCCCGCCTGCAGGGCCGGGCGGAGCGCGGCGGTCGAGGGCCCGTCGAGCTGGAACATCGGCACGGTGGCGTTGCCCGCGATCCCGACCCCGCCCGGCTCGGGCGCCGTCGAGGTCAGCAGCACCCCGGCCGCGCCGGCGGCCCGTGCGTTGTCGGCGCGCACCGCGGAGCCGCACGTGCGGGCGTCGTCGCCCTCCGGCCACTCCAGCCAGACGATCTTGCCGGCGACCCCGGAGAAGGGTTCGCAGCCCTCGGCGTTCGCAGCCGGGAGGGCGACGACCTCCCCGGTGACGTCCGGCGTGCCGGAGAAGTCGACGCTGTACTGGCCGGTGACCCGGCGCGGTTCGGGTGCCAGGACCTCGGCGCCGTCGAGCAGCACGCCGGCGTCGCGGACGTTGGCCACGGCGATGGCGGCGGGCGTGGTCGCCGGGGCCCCCGCCGCGTCCGTGACATCGCCCGCGTTGCCCGCCGCGGCCACCACGGTCACCCCGTTGTCGATCAGCTGCTGCACGAAGTCGTTGACCGGGTCGTCGGCCGGGGCGAAGTCCGAGCCGAGCGAGAGGTTGACGACGTCGAGGCGGTCGGCGAAGTCGCCGTCGCCGTCCGGGTCGAGGGCCCGGTCGAGGGCCAGCGGGGTGAGCGCGGTGGAGCCCGAGCAGCCGAACACGCGGATCGCGTACAGCTCGGCCAGCGGCGCGGCGCCGGGGCCGATCCGCATCGCGTCCAGTGCGTTCGGGGTGAGGCCGGCGTAGTCGCCGCGGAAGGTGGTGCCGTCGGCGTTCACGCCGAACCCGGCGGCGGTCCCGGCGACGTGGGTGCCGTGGCCCTCGCAGTCGAGCGGGTCGTCGTCCGGCTTCGGCACGGTCCGGGCGGGGTCGCCGGCCGAGGAGTCGTAGTCGTCGCCCGCGAGGTCGATCCCGCCGACGACCTTGTCGGTCGGGAAGGTGCCGCGACCGGCGCGGGCCGCGTCGTAGGCCGCGACGGTGCCGGGGCCGCCGAAGTCCGCGTGGGTGTAGTCGACGCCGGTGTCGACGATCCCGATACGGACACCGTGGCCGAGGCGGCCGGTGTCCTGCCAGGTCTGCAGGGTGCGGCCGAGCTGGTCGGCGGAGGCGTTGCTGGGCCGGGCGTCGGTGATCCGGCGGACCGAGCGCACGCCGGGGCGGCTCGCGAGCCGGGCGGCGGTGGCGGCGTCGGCCCGGACCGCGACGCCGGGGACGGCGTTGGTGGTGCGGTAGAGCTCGCGCTCGCCCTCGGTGCCGCCCAGACCGCCCAGCACGTCCGCGATCTTCGAGTCGATGCGGGCGCGGGTCTCGGTGGCGACCTGCGCGGCGACGTCGCGGCCCCGCGGCAGGGCCGAGGTGTAGTCGGCGACGGCGGAGGTGTCGTCGAACTCGACGAAGACGTTCTGCAGGGTCGGCGCGGGCCGTGCCGCGGCGGGCCCGGCGGTGAGGAGGAGCAGCGAGGCGGTCAACCCCGCGACGCCCAGACAGGTCACCCTCCGCCACCGCGCGCCGTGCACCGACCACTCCTTCCGCCGACCGGCGGACGCGGTGCGGCGGGGAGGAACCTAGATCGGCCGACGCTGGGTGATCGGCGATCCGCGGAGCGCCCACCGCATCGGGTGAGGAGTTCCTACCCGGGCGGGTGTGATCATGAACGGCCCGCTTGACGGCCCCGGAACGCACGAACGGCACCTCCGCTCACCAGCCGTGAGCGGAAGTGCCGTTCCTTCAGGACCGGCTCAGTCGTCGAAGCTGATCAGGCGCGTGGTGCGGGCACCGACCGAGGCGCCGATCGGCTCGAGCACACCCGGGTCGACCGCGCGGTCGACGCGGAGCAGCATGATCGCGTCCGCTCCGTCCGTGGTCTGGCTGATCTGCGCGGCCTCGATGTTCACCGCGGCCTCGCCGAGCAGCGAGCCGACGCGGCCCATCACGCCCGGGCGGTCGGCGTACTCGAGGAGCAGGACCTCGCCCTCCGCGCGCAGGTCGAAGTGCCGGCCGTTGACCTCGACCAGCTTCTCGACCTGGGCGCGGCCGGTGAGCGTGCCGGAGACGGTGATGGCCTCGCCGTCGGGCATCGCGGCGCGCAGCTGCACGACCGAGCGGTGGTTCTCGCTCTCCGGGGCGGTGGTCAGCTCGACCGACACGCCCCGGTCCGCGGCCAGTGCCGGGACGTTCACGAACGTGACCTGGTCCTCGACGACGTGCGTGAACACGCCGCGCAGCGCGGCCAGCGACAGCACCGAGACGTCCTCGGAGGCGAGCTCGCCCGCGACGTCGACCGTGACCGAGGTGGGCACCCGCCCGGCGACGGCGTAGAGCACCGTGCCCAGCTTCTGCACCAGCGGCAGCCAGGGCCGGACCTCCTCGCCGACCGCCCCACTGACCTGCACGTTCACCGCGTCGGGCACGAACTCGCCGGCCAGGGCGAGCTGGACCGACTTGGCGACGTCCGTGCCCGCGCGGTCCTGCGCCTCGGCCGTCGACGCCCCGAGGTGCGGGGTGACCGTGACGTTCTCCAGCTCGAACAGCGGGCTGGAGGTGGTGGGCTCGGAGACGTAGACGTCGATCCCCGCGCCGCCGACGTGCCCGGAGCGGACCGCCTCGGCCAGCGCGTCCTCGTCGATCAGGCCGCCGCGTGCGGCGTTGACGATGATGACGCCCGGCTTGGTCAGCGCGAGCTGGTCCTTGCCGATCAGGCCCAGCGTCTCCGGGGTCTTCGGCAGGTGGATCGTGATGAAGTCCGACACCCGCAGCACGTCCTCGAGCGACAGCAGCTCGATGCCCAGCTGGGCCGCGCGGGCCGGGGCGACGTAGGGGTCGTAGGCCACGAGCCGGACGTCGAACGCCGCGAGGCGCTGCGCCACGAGCTGGCCGATCTTGCCGAGGCCGACCACGCCGACCGTCTTGCCCTGCAGCTCGACGCCGCCGAACTGGCTGCGCTTCCACTGGCCCTGGCGCAGGCTCGCGTCGGCCGCCGGGATGTGCCGGGCGGTGGCGAGCAGCAGCGCGATGGCGTGCTCGGCGGCGGAGACGATGTTGGAGGTCGGCGCGTTGACGACCATGACCCCGCGGGCCGTGGCGGCGGGGACGTCGACGTTGTCCAGGCCGACCCCGGCGCGCGCGACGACCTTCAGCCGGGTCGACGCGGCCAGCGCCTCCGCGTCCACCTTGGTGGCGGAGCGGACGAGCAGGGCGTCGGCGTCGGCGAGGGCCTCGAGCAGCGCGGGACGGTCCGTGCCGTCGACGTGCCGGATATCGACGTCCGGTCCCAGCATCTCCACCGCGGAGGGCGCGAGCTTCTCCGCGAGCAGGACGACGGGACGGGTGGCGGCTGCGGTACTCACGGCGACGCGATGCTCCACGGATCAAGGGCGGACGGGACTCGGACCGCCGTCGATTCTAGGTGGACGGTCCGACAGGACGACCCCCGGCGTGGTCCCGCTGATACCACCGCCGGGTCGCACGGAGGTGAAGTGTGCCGAACCGGAGGGCACCCCGCCAAGGCTCAGCCGGCGTTCTGCACCTTGTCCGCGAGCAGTTCCCAGCTGCGCCACCAGCTCTCGCGGTCGGCGACGGAGTTGGCCACGATCAGCTCGTCGGCGTCCGCGGTGGAGGCGAACTCCTCGAGGTAGCGGGCGACCACGTCCGGCGTGCCGACGGCGGTGTAGCGGGTCATCGTGCGGATCTGCTCGCCCGCGTGGGTGTCGAGCACGGCCTCGGCCTCCTCGTCCGTGAGCGAGCGGCCGCCCCGGCTGTAGAACAGCCGCACCCGCTGGCGCTGCACGGCGCGGCGCAGGGTCTCGGCCTCCTCCTGCGAGTCCGCGGCGATCACGTTGACGCCCGCCATCACGTGCGGCTCGGCGAGCTGCGCCGACGGGCGGAACTCCCGGCGGTACAGGGCGACGGCCTGCTGCAGGGCCTCGGGGGCGAAGTGCGAGGCGAACACGTACGGCAGGCCGAGCAGCGCGGCGACCTGCGCGCCGTAGAGCGACGAGCCGAGGATCGACAGCGGGACGCCGGTGCCGCGGCCCGGGTAGGCGTCGACGTTGGGCACCAGGCTGGTGTCGCCGAGGAAGGCCTGCAGCTCCTGGACGTCCTGCGGGAAGCGCTCCGACGCCGTGGGGTCGCGGCGCAGGGCGCGGAAGGTCTCCTGGTCGGTACCGGGGGCGCGACCGAGGCCCAGCTCGATGCGGCCGGGGTGGAGCTCGGCGAGGGTGCCGAACTGCTCGGCGACCTGCAGCGGCGAGTGGTTGGGCAGCATCACGCCGCCGGCGCCGAGGGTGATCCGCTCGGTGTGCGCGGCGACGTGCGCGATGAGCACGCTGGTCGCCGACGAGGCGATCGAGCGCATGTTGTGGTGCTCGGCGTACCAGATGCGCCGGAAGCCCCACTGCTCCGCGCGCTGCGCCAGCGCGACGCTCGCCTCCAGGCCCTCACGGACGCTCTCGCCCTCGGAGACGGTGGCGAGGTCGAGGATCGACAGCGGAAGGGGCAGGGACACGGCGGGCACCTCTCGTCCGGCGGGCACAGACTCAGGCTCCAACGCCGCCGGGGCCCGTCCTCTTCCGCGAGCGACCGCCGACACACGGCGGCGGCGCCCCCGCTCACGCAGGGACGCCGCCGGAACCGCAGGTCAGGTGGGGGGTCGTGAGCGGCAGGTGCCCCCTCCAGGGGCAGTTGCCGCTCACGGCGTCACTTGGCCTTCTCGCCCACCCAGCTCATCAGGCCGCGGAGCTTCTCCCCGACCTGCTCGATCGGGTGCTCGGCACCCTCCTTCTGCAGGCGGGAGAAGTTCGGACGGCCGTTCTCGTCCTCGGCCACCCACTCGCGGGCGAAGGTGCCGTCCTGGATCTCGCCCAGGATCTTCTTCATCTCCGCCTTGGTCGCCGCGTTGACCACGCGCGGGCCGCGGGTGAGGTCGCCGTACTCGGCGGTGTCGGAGATGGAGAAGCGCTCGTTGGCGATGCCGCCCTCGTACATGAGGTCGACGATCAGCTTGAGCTCGTGCAGGCACTCGAAGTACGCGATCTCCGGGGCGTAGCCCGCCTCGGTGAGCACCTCGAACCCGGTCTGCACCAGCGCGGCCGCGCCACCGCAGAGCACCGCCTGCTCGCCGAACAGGTCGGTCTCGGTCTCCTCCTTGAAGGTGGTCTCGATGACGCCCGCGCGGGCGCCGCCGATCCCGGCCGCGTAGGAGAGGGCGATCGCCTTGGCGTTCCCGGAGGCGTCCTGCTCGACGGCGATGAGCGCGGGCACGCCCTTGCCGTCGACGTACTGGCGACGGACGAGGTGGCCCGGGCCCTTCGGGGCGATCATGACGACGTCGACGTCCGCCGGGGCCTTGATCAGGTCGTAGCGGATGTTGAAGCCGTGGCCGAAGGCCAGCACGTCGCCGCTCTTCAGGTTCGGCGCGATGTCGTCGGCGTAGATGAAGCGCTGCTTGGTGTCGGGCGCCAGGATCATGATCAGGTCGGCCCACGCGGACGCCTCGGCCGGGGTGAGCACCTCCAGACCCTCGTCCTGCGCCTTCTGCCGGCTCTTCGAGCCCTCCGGGAGGCCGATCTTCACCTCGACGCCGGAGTCACGCAGCGACAGCGCGTGCGCGTGGCCCTGGGAGCCGTAACCGATCACGGCGACCTTGCGGCCCTGGATGATCGACAGGTCGGCGTCGTCGTCGTAGTAGATGTTGACACTCATGACGGGTGGGAAGTCCTCTCGAAGCGGGTCTGGCAAGTATCAGTACCGATGGTCGGACCCTGACAAGCAGGTCCTCAGCGGGCCGACGTGGCGGTGATGGACCGGGGTCCGCGGCCGACGGCCACCATCCCGGACTGCACCATCTCGCGGATCCCGTAGGGCTCCAGCATCCGGAGCAGCGCGTTCAGCTTGTCCATCGTGCCGGTGGCCTCGACGGTCAGGGCCTCGGGGGCCACGTCGACCACCTTCGCCCGGAACAGCTGCACGGTCTCCAGGACCTGGCTGCGCACGCTCGCGTCGGCGCGCACCTTGACGAGCAGGAGCTCGCGCTGCACCGAGGCGGTGGGCTCCAGCTCGACGATCTTGATCACGTTGATCAGCTTGTTCAGCTGCTTGGTGACCTGCTCGAGGGGGAAGTCCTCGACGGAGACGACGATCGTCATCCGCGAGATCCCCGGCGTCTCGGTCTGCCCCACCGCGAGCGAGATGATGTTGAAGCCGCGGCGCGAGAACAGGCCCGACACCCGGGCCAGGACACCGGGCTTGTCCTCGACGAGGACCGACAGCGTGTGGGTCTCAGTCATCGGACGCCCCGTCCTCCAGAGCCCGCTCGGTGACCTCGCTGACCTCGTCGACGCCGGCGGACAGCTCGTCGCCCTCGAACAGCGGGCGGATGTTGCGGGCCGCCATGACCTCGTCGTTGCCGGTGCCGGCCGCGACCATGGGCCAGACCTGCGCGTCCGCGCCGACCGTGAAGTCGATGACGACGGGCTGGTCGTTGATCTCCATGGCCTGCCGGATGACCCGGTCGACGTCGTCCTTCGACTCCGCGCGCAGCCCGACGCAGCCCATGGCCTCGGCGAGGAGCGTGAAGTCCGGGATGCGGTGCTTGTGCGTGCCGAGGTCGGTGTTGGAGTAGCGCTCCGAGTAGAAGAGCGTCTGCCACTGCCGGACCATGCCCAGGTTGCCGTTGTTGATCACGGCCACCTTGATCGGGATGCCCTCGATGGCGCAGGTGGCGAGCTCCTGGTTGGTCATCTGGAAGCAGCCGTCGCCGTCGATGGCCCACACGACCTTGTCCGGCGCGCCGGTCTTGGCGCCCATGGCCGCGGGGACCGCGTAGCCCATGGTCCCGAGGCCGCCGGAGTTGAGCCAGGTCCGCGGGTTCTCGTACTTGACGAACTGCGCCGCCCACATCTGGTGCTGGCCGACGCCGGCCGCGTAGAGCGCCTCCGGGCCGGCGATGGCGCCGATCCGCTCGATGACGTACTGCGGCGACAGCGAGCCGTCGTCCGGCCAGTCGTAGCCCAGCGGGAAGGTGCCGCGCCAGTGGTCGAGCTGCCGCCACCAGGCCGAGAGGTCGGCGACGGTGCTCTCGCGCTCGGCGCGCACCGCCTCGATCAGCTCGGTGAGGATCTCCTTGCAGTCTCCGACGATCGGGACGTCCGCCCGCCGGTTCTTGCTGATCTCCGCCGGGTCGATGTCGGCGTGGACGATCTTCGCGTCGGGCGCGAAGGTCGACAGCTGACCGGTGACCCGGTCGTCGAACCGCGCGCCGAGCGCGACCAGCAGGTCGGCCTTCTGCATCGCGCCGACGGCCGCGACGGTGCCGTGCATGCCGGGCATGCCGACGTGCTGCGGGTGGCTGTCCGGGAACGCCCCGCGCGCCATCAGGGTGGTGACGACCGGGATGTTCGTGAGCTCGGCGAGCTCGAGCAGCTCGGCCGAGGCCTCGGCCTTGATCACGCCGCCACCGACGTAGAGCACCGGCTTGCGCGCGCCCGCGATCAACCGGGCCGCCTCGCGGATCTGCTTGCCGTGCGGGCGCGTGGTCGGGCGGTAGCCCGGCAGCTTGAGCTCCGGCGGCCAGGAGAACGTCGTCCGGGCCTGCAGCGCGTCCTTGGAGATGTCCACCAGCACCGGGCCGGGTCGGCCCGTGGCGGCCAGGTGGAACGCCTCGGCGATCGCCCGCGGGATCTCCGCGGCGTCGGTCACCAGCATGTTGTGCTTGGTCACCGGCATGGTGATGCCGGTGATGTCGGCCTCCTGGAACGCGTCGGTGCCGATCAGCGGCCGGGCCACCTGGCCCGTGATCGCCACGACCGGGACCGAGTCCATGTGCGCGTCGGCGAGCGGGGTGATGAGGTTGGTCGCGCCCGGACCCGAGGTCGCCATGCAGACGCCGACCTTCCCGGTGGCCTGTGCGTACCCGGTGGCGGCGTGCCCCGCGCCCTGCTCGTGCCGGACGAGGACGTGCCGCACGCTCGTCGAGTCCAGCAGCGGGTCGTAGGCCGGCAGGATCGCCCCGCCGGGGATGCCGAAGACGGTGTCGCACCCGATCGACTCGAGCGACCGCACGAGGGACTGGGCCCCGGTCACCTGCTCCGGGCCGGATCGCGGCCCGGGCACGACGTCGGGACGCTGGCCGGGGGCGCCGTTCTGGCGGCCCGCGGGCACTCCTGCGCGTCCCGGCGGCGGTGCCGGTCTGGGTCCCGGGGTGCCGGGACGGGGCGTGGCGGTGGTCATCTGCGCTGCCTCGCTGCTGTCGATGCCGATGATCGGTGCTGGTGGTGGTGCGCCCTGGACATGAAAAAACCCCCGCCGCCTGGGCCAGGCGTGACGAGGGTGGCGCGTCGTGGTCCGAGTACTCGGGAGCTACTCAGGCGTGGACGCGCCTGGGAAGTACGAGAATTCGGAGGGCGGACATGGCGACGACGTTAACACGCGTGCGGCGGCGGGCGTCAACCGGCTGGGACGGGTGGTCCCGGATCGTGGGAGCGCCTGCGGTCCGGGTACGGCGCGGGAACCGTCGGTGGAGGTGCGACCATGGGAGACGTGAGCGCAGAGCACACCAGCAGGCCGGGTCTCGCGGAGGGGCACGTCGCCTCGGCCGACAAGCTGCCCCCGCGGACCCTGCCGACGCGGCTGTCCTTCCGCCGCTCGCCGCTGGCCCTGGCCGCCGCCGCGTTCTTCCTCGTCACGGCGATCCCGTTCGCGTTCGGGGCGCCGTGGCTGTGGCTGGTCTACCTGCTGCCGGTGGCGTTCTCCTACTGGATCCTGCGCGTGCGGACCGTCGTCGACGCGGAGTCGGTCACCGTTCGTCGTCCGTTCTCCTCGCGGCGCGTACCGTGGGCGGAGATCAGCTCGCTGCGACTGGGCAAGAAATCCCGGGTCAGCGCGGTGCTGACGGACGGGACCGAGCTACCGCTGCCGACCGTCCACGTCCGCGACCTCCCCGCACTGGCCGCCGTCTCCGGCGGCAGGCTGCCCGATCCGGCACAGGCGGAGGCTCCGAGCCGGAGCCCCCGTCGGCCCCCGAAAGGACCTGACCCGATGCCGGCCCTCCGTTCGAGAGTCACCACGCACGGCCGCAACGCCGCCGGTGCCCGCTCCCTGTGGCGCGCCACCGGCATGGGCGACGCGGACTTCGGCAAGCCGATCGTCGCGATCGCCAACTCCTACACCCAGTTCGTGCCCGGGCACGTGCACCTCAAGGACCTCGGCGACCTCGTCGCCTCGGCGGTCCGCGAGGCCGGGGGCGTGCCGCGCGAGTTCAACACCATCGCGGTCGACGACGGCATCGCCATGGGACACGGCGGCATGCTCTACTCGCTGCCCTCCCGCGAGATCATCTCCGACGCCGTCGAGTACATGGTCAACGGCCACGCCGCCGACGCGCTCGTCTGCATCTCGAACTGCGACAAGATCACCCCGGGCATGCTCAACGCCGCCATGCGGCTCAACATCCCCACGGTGTTCGTGTCCGGCGGGCCGATGGAGGCCGGCAAGGCCGTCGTCGTCGACGGGGTGGCGCACGCCCCCACCGACCTGATCACCGCGATCTCCGCCTCGGCGTCCTCGGCCGTGGACGAGGACGGGCTGTCGATCGTCGAGCGCTCGGCCTGCCCGACCTGCGGTTCCTGCTCCGGCATGTTCACCGCGAACTCCATGAACTGCCTCACCGAGGCCCTCGGCCTGTCGCTGCCCGGCAACGGCTCCACCCTGGCCACCCACGCCGCGCGCCGCGAGCTGTTCCTCGAGGCCGGCCGCACGGTGATGGCGCTGGCGAAGCGCTGGTACGAGCAGGACGACGAGTCCGCGCTCCCGCGCAACATCGCCACCCGCGAGGCGTTCGAGAACGCC
Source organism: Pseudonocardia lutea (assembly GCF_042658055.1). Taxonomy (NCBI): domain Bacteria; kingdom Bacillati; phylum Actinomycetota; class Actinomycetes; order Pseudonocardiales; family Pseudonocardiaceae; genus Pseudonocardia; species Pseudonocardia lutea. Next base: position 115,057 of record NZ_JBHSQK010000008.1, on the reverse strand, counting down.
ATGGCGCTCGACGTCGCGATGGGCGGGTCGACCAACACGGTGCTGCACATCCTGGCCGCGGCGCAGGAGGGCGAGATCGACTTCTCGCTGGCCGACATCGACGCGATCTCGCGGCGGGTGCCCTGCCTGGCCAAGGTCTCGCCGAACTCGGACTACCACATGGAGGACGTGCACCGGGCCGGTGGCATCCCCGCCATCCTCGGCGAGCTGTGGCGGGCCGGGCTGCTCAACGAGGGCGTCCACTCCGTGCACTCCCCCTCGCTGGCGCAGTGGCTGTCCGAGTGGGACATCCGGGCCGCCTCGCCGTCGGCGAAGGCGGTCGAGCTCTACCACGCCGCGCCCGGCGGGGTCCGGACGACCGAGGCGTTCTCCACGGAGAACCGCTGGTCGTCGCTCGACACCGACGCCGCCGGCGGCTGCATCCGCGACCGCGAGCACGCCTACACCGCCGACGGCGGGCTCGCCGTGCTGCGCGGCAACCTCGCGGAGAACGGCGCGGTGATCAAGACCGCCGGGATCCCGGAGGACATCTGGCGGTTCGAGGGCCCGGCGCGGGTCGTCGAGAGCCAGGAGGAGGCCGTGTCGGTCATCCTCACCAAGCAGATCCAGCCCGGCGACGTCCTGGTGGTCCGCTACGAGGGGCCCGCCGGCGGGCCGGGCATGCAGGAGATGCTGCACCCGACCGCGTTCCTCAAGGGCGCGGGCCTGGGCGCGAAGTGCGCGCTGGTCACGGACGGCCGGTTCTCCGGCGGTTCGAGCGGCATCTCGGTCGGGCACGTCGCCCCCGAGGCCGCGGCCGGCGGCGCGATCGGGCTGGTCGAGGACGGGGACCGGATCCTCATCGACGTCCGCGAGCGCACCCTGCAGGTCCTCGTCGACGACGAGGTGCTCGCCGAGCGCCGCGCCAAGACGGAGGCCTCCGAGCGGCCGTGGACCCCGAAGGACCGCGACCGCCCGGTGAGCAAGGCCCTGCGCGCCTACGCCGCCATGGCCACCAGCGCCGACACCGGCGCCGTCCGCCACGTGCCGTAACAGCTCGCAGTATGGTTCCATGACGCGCATTCCGGCCCGTTTCGAGCGCGTTATGGAACCATAGTGCGGAAATCGGGCCGGCTGCGCGCGTTATGGTTCCATAATGCGGGCGTAGGTTGAGGGCATGACCCTTCCCACCCGCACGCTCGGTGCGCTGACCGTCTCCGCCCAGGGCCTCGGTTGCATGGGCATGAGCCAGAGCTACGGCACCGGCGACGAGACCGAGTCGGTCGCGACCATCCACCGCGCGCTCGACCTGGGCGTCACGCTGCTCGACACCGCGAACGTCTACGGCGCCGGGGCCAACGAGGAGCTCGTCGGCCGGGCGATCCGGGACCGGCGGGAGGAGGTCGTGCTCGCCACCAAGTTCGGGATCGTCCGGGACGCCGAGGGCCACCAGGCCGCGCGCGGCGACGCCGCCTACGTGAAGCAGTGCTGCGACGAGTCCCTCGCCCGGCTCGGCGTGGACCACATCGACCTCTACTACCAGCACCGGGTCGACCCGGACACCCCGATCGAGGAGACCTGGGGCGCGCTCGCCGAGCTCGTCGAGGCCGGCAAGATCCGGTACGCCGGCCTCTCCGAGGCGGGCGCGGCCACCATCCGGCGTGCGCACGCCGTGCACCCGGTCACCGCGCTGCAGAGCGAGTGGTCGCTGTGGACCCGCGACATCGAGGCGGAGATCGCGCCGACGTGCGCGGAGCTGGGCATCGGGATCGTGCCGTTCTCCCCGCTCGGCCGCGGCTTCCTGACGGGCTCGATCACCTCGGCGTCGCAGCTCGGCGAGAAGGACATGCGGGCCGGGCTGCCCCGCTTCAGCGAGGAGAACCTCTCCGCCAACCTCGCGATCGTCGACACCGTGAAGGCGTTGGCGGAGAAGCGCGGCGTGACCGCCGGGCAGCTGGCGCTGGCCTGGGTGCAGGCCAAGGGCGAGCACGTCGTGCCGATCCCCGGCACCAAGCGGCGCACCTACCTGGAGCAGAACGTCGGGGCGGCGACCCTGGAGCTCACGCCCGAGGAGATCAGCGAGCTCGACGCCGTCGGCGAAGGTGTGGCCGGCGCCCGCTACCCGGAGCACCTGCAGCGCACCGTCGGCCGCTGATCCGCACGAACGGCGATTTCGCTCATTCCTGGTGAGCGAAAGCGCCGTTGGCGCGCTCGGGAACCGGGTTGCACGTGCGGCACCTTCGCTCGTTCCTCGTGAGCGGGAGTGCCGTTCGCTCAGACCTGGTGAGCGGGAGTGCCGTTCGTGCATGCGTTGAGGGCGGGGCCGAGGCGGTCCAGGGCCTGCGCGGCGGTGTCGATCATCTCGGTGACGCGGGCCGCGCCGAGGTGGTCGGCGGCGAAGCCCAGGTACTGCACGTGCACGTGGGCCCGCGCCCACTCCCGCTCGACGGCGGCGAGCGGGCCGGGCAGGGCGGGGGCCTCGACGCGGTAGGCGGACTCGTCGACCTCGCCCTGCGCGCGCAGCACCGCGAGGTCCAGGCCCGCCGGCGCCATCCGGGCGTTGCCCCAGTCGATCAGCGAGCGGCCCAGGACGTTGCCGCGGTGCGGGTCGCCGTGGCAGAGCGTGCGGGGCAGCAGGGCGAGCGCGGCGCGGATCCGCGGGTCGCCGGCCCACTGCGCCACCAGGCCGGCGGCGCGGGAGTACGCGGGCTCGCCGGTGCGGGCCGCGCCGCCCCGCAGCGCCACGAGGGTCCGCTCGCACAGGGCGGCCCACCACGCGGCGTCGACGACCGGGACGCCGCGGGCCCGCTTGCGGAACCAGTGCCGGTGCACGCGCGCGAGGGTCCGCCAGACGTCGTCCGGCACGGGATCGCCCTCCCGCGCCGGCTCGCCCTCGACCCAGCTCAGCACGAGCGGATCGGGGTGCAGCATCCGCGGCGCCCGGACACCCTCGACCACGGCGACCGCCCGCATCGCGGCGACCTCCACCGGCGCCGTGGGCTTGACCACGACCGGGAGCACCCGGTCGTCCAGCCGCAGGTCGACGCGCTCGACCCCGGCCGCCACGTACCCGCCGCTCAGCGGCCGGCGGGAGACGATCTCCACGGGACCGCCGAGCCGCCGGGCGACGGCGTCCGGCCAGTTCGTCACCGCAGGCCGAAGAGCACGGCCACGGCGACCGCGACCCCGAGGACCAGGAACAGCACCGTCCAGGGCACCGGCCGGCGCTGCCAGGTCCGGCCGCTGTCCAGCGAGATCCGCCCGGCCCCGACGAACAGCAGCGCGGCGACCCCGGCGCCGAGCGCGACGTCGAGCTCGAGGGCGTTCGGCGAGACGGCGACGAAGAACGGGCTGCCCCACTTCACCACGACCGCGCAGATCTTGACGGCGAGCAGCCCCGCCGCCGCGAGCGGGGTGAACAGCCCGACGACCAGCATCGCGCCGAGGATCAGCTCGCCGAAGCCGAGCGCCCAGGCCAGCGTCGAGGCCTGCCGGAAGCCGAGATCGGTCAGGATGGTGGTGGTCTCGCCGATCCCCCGGCCGCCCCACATCCCGAAGACCTTCTGCAGGCCGTGGGCCACGAAGATCCCGCCGACGCCGAGGCGCAGCAGCAGCATGCCGACGTCGGCACCCCCGCTCCACGCCACCGGTCGGCGGTCGGTGTCCTCGGCCGGGGGCCGGGTCCCGCCGAGCGTGCCGATGTCGAACTGCCGGGTGGGATCGGTCATGGCGCCGAGACTATCCGTGCCCGACCCGCCCGGGGGCTCCCCGACCAGCGTGTTCACCAGGTTTCGCCCCGGGGGGTCGGGGCATGCGACGACCATGGCCGACACCCTGGACGGACCCGAGCTGCACCCCGACACCGTCAAGCTGGCCGAGGGGGCGAACTTCGCCGCGGTCGCGACCGTCTTCCCCAGCGGGCGGATCCAGAACCACATGATCTGGTGCGGGATCAAGGACGGGAGGCTGGTGCTCAACACCGAGACGCACCGGGCGAAGGCGCGCAACGTCGGGCGGGACGCGCGGATCACGGTCCTGATCCGCGACGAGGACAACCCGTACCGCTACGCCGAGGTCCGCGGGCGCGTCACCGACACGACGACCGGCGACGAGGCCCGCACCCACATCGACGAGCTCTCGCGGAAGTACAACGGCGAGGACTACCCGCCGGACATGATCAAGTCCGAGCGGGTGATCCTCTGGATCACGCCGGAGCGGCAGACGCTGATCGACCAGCGCAACGACGTCGGCACCGAGGACTGAGCCCCTCGGCTCCGGGTCAGTAGCCGTCGCGCACGACGTTGGGCGGCTCCTCGCCGCGCGCGTAGTACGCGAGCTGCTCGCGCATCACGCGGAAGGCGCGGCGCATCGCGGCGGGGACGCTGCCGCCGACGTGCGGGGTCAGCAGCAGGCCCGGCGCCTCCCACAGCGGGTGGCCGGCGGGCAGCGGTTCGGGGTCGGTGACGTCGACGGCCGCCCGGAGCCGACCGCTGCGCAGCTCCGCGAGCAGGGCGTCCGTGTCGGCGACCGGGCCCCGCGCGCCGTTGACCAGCAGCGCGCCGTCGGGCATCGCGGCCAGGAAGTCCTTGTCGACCAGGCCGCGGGTCTCGTCGGTCAACGGGACGATCACCACGCAGGCGTCGTGGTGCGGCAGCAGGTCGTGCACCTCGTCGATGCCGTGCACGCCCTCGCGCCCGCGCCGGCCCACCAGCGTGATCTCCACCTCGAAGGGCTCGAGCCGGCGCACCAGGTTCTCCGCGACGTCGCCCGCCCCGACGACCAGCACCCGCTTGCCACCGAGCTCGTCGGTGACGTGCTGGGACCACTCGCCGCGCTCCTGCGCCCGGACGAAGCCCGGCAGCTCCCGGTACACCGCGAGGAGCACCGCGACGATCCACTCCGCCGTCGCGCCGCCGTGCGCGCCCTTGCCGTCCGAGAGCAGCACGCCCTCGGGCAGCTTCCCGATCCACGCCTCCGCGCCCGCGGTGAGCAGCTGCACGAGCTTGAGGTTCGGCAGGCCCTCGGCGAGCTCCACGACCTTGCCCGTGGCGAGGAAGGGCGGGACGAGGACCTCGGCCTCCTCGGCGCCCGCGGGCAGCGGCTTCGTCGGGTCGTAGACCAGGGGGCGGAGGTTCGGCAGGTCGGCGAGGGCGTCGGCACCGCGCGGGTGCGGGACCAGGACCACGGTCATGGGACCGACGCTACTCACCGGCCGCTCACCTCACCGCGCCTAGCCTGATCACCGTGCGCCACCGCCCTCCCCGTCTGCGGCTCGCGCTGGTCGCCCTGGTCGGCCTGCTCGCGCTGCTCGCGGGCTGCGCGACCTTCCCCGACGAGGGCCCGCGGGACTGGCAGGAGAAGACCGAGGGGCAGGGCGAGCTGGGCGGCCCCCCGTCCGTGCAGCAGGAACCCGGCGGCGAGCCCGGCGAGGACGGGGACGGTTCCCCGGCGCCGGGCGCCCCGCAGACCCCGGTCGGCTGCGACGACCCGGACCCCCAGGTCGTCGCCACCTGCCTGGACCCCGTCGGAGCCGTCGCCGTGCTGCCCAGCGGCGTGTCGGCGCTGGTCGGCGAGCGCGCGACCGGCCGGGTGCTGCGCGTGGAGCGCGGCAAGGAGCCCGTGCTGATCACCACGGTGCCGGTCGACGCGGTGGGCGGCGGGGGCCTGACCGGGCTGGTGCTCTCCCCCACCTATCAGGAGGACCAGCTCGTCTACGCCTACGCGACCACCCGCGAGGACAACCGGGTGCTCCGGCTGGCGCCGAACGAGCCGCCCAAGCCGGTGCTGACCGGGATCCCGAAGGGCCCCTCCGGCAACGGCGGCGCCCTCGGCACGGACGCGGACAACACCCTGCTCGTCGCCACCGGCAACGCCGGCGATCCCGCCCCCGCCCCCACCGCGCTCAACGGCAAGGTGCTGCGCATCGACACCCTCGGCCGGCCCGCCGCGGCCAACCCGAACCCGGGCTCGCCGGTGCTGAGCACGGGGCTGGCGCAGCCCGGGGGGATCTGCATGGACCCGACCAGCGAGTCGGTGTGGGTCACCGACCGCGCGGTCTCGCGCGACGTGCTCTACCGGGTCGCCCCCGGCCCGCTCGGCCCCGCCGCGTGGACCTGGCCGGACCGCCCCGGCGTCGCGGGCTGCATGGCCCAGCCCGGCGTGGTGGCGGTGGCGTTGACCGGCGGCGCGGCGCTCTCGGTGCTGCGCCCCGCCGACGACGGCAGCTTCTCCGGCGCCCCCGAGACCCTCCTCGCCAACGTCTACGGCCGCCTCGCCGCCGCCACCCTCGGCTCGGACGGGCTGCTCTGGCTCGGCACGGTCAACAAGTCCTCCGGCGGCAAGCCGGTCGCCAGCGACGACCGCGTCATCCGCATCCAGCCGCCCAGCGGGGGCGGTGCGAGCCGCGCCTGACGGGCGGCCCATGGGGCTCACCGCACCGGCCGAGCCGGTGGAGGACCGTGGCGACGGACCCCTCGGGGTCCATGATCACGACGGACCACCCGGGCCCATGATCACGTCATGTGGCCGCGAGGGGTCGATTTCCGACCCTTCCGCTCCACGACGGACGATCATGGTCGTCGGACGTCGGTGAGGGACGGCCACGGCCCCGCCCTCCGGCGACCGGGCCGGTGGACGGGGCCGTGTGACGACGCTGTGGGTCGTGAGCGGTCGGTGGTGCTCGAGCACCACCGACGGCACACAAGCAGCGTCAGCTGCAGCGTTCGAGGATCAGCTCCCGGACCCGCTTGGCGTCGGCCTGGCCCCTGGTGGCCTTCATGACCGCGCCGACGATCGCGCCGGCGGCCTGGACCTTGCCGCCCTTGATCTTCTCGACGACGTCCGGCTGGGCCGCGAGGGCCTCGTCGACCGCGGCGACGAGGGCCGAGTCGTCCGACACGACCTCGAGGCCGCGCTTCCCGACGACCTCGTCCGGTTCGCCCTCGCCGGCCAGCACACCGTCGACCACCTGGCGGGCCAGCTTGTTGTTGAGGTCGCCGGAGGCCACCAGCGCGACGACGCGGGCGACCTGCGCCGGGGTGATCGGCAGCTCGGCCAGCTCCACGCCGCGCGTGTTGGCCTGTTGAGCGAGGTAGGCGACCCACCACGAGCGGGCCTCACCGGCCGGCGCGCCCTCGGCGACCGTGGCCTCGATGAGCTCGAGCGCCCCGGCGTTGACCAGGTCGCGCAGCTCCTCGTCCGACAGGCCCCAGGCCTCCTGGATCCGCTTGCGGTGCTCCCAGGGCAGCTCGGGCAGGGTACCGCGCAGCTCCTCGACCCACTCCGGGCTCGGCGCGATCGGCACCAGGTCGGGCTCCGGGAAGTACCGGTAGTCCTCCGAGGTCTCCTTGCGCCGGCCCGGCCGGGTGGTGCCGGACTGCTCCTCGAAGTGCCGGGTCTCCTGGACGATCGCGCCGCCGCCGTCGAGCACGCCGGCCTGGCGCTGCATCTCGTGCCGGACGGCCCGCTCGACCGAGCGCAGCGAGTTGACGTTCTTGGTCTCGGTGCGGGTGCCGAGCACGCCGGAGCCCGCGGGCGAGAGCGACAGGTTCACGTCGCACCGCATGGAGCCCTGGTCCATCCGCACGTCCGAGACGCCCAGCGACTTGATCAGGTCCCGCAGCTGCGTGACGTAGGCCCGCGCCACCTCCGGTGCGCGGGCGCCGGTGCCCGGGATCATCTTCGTGACGATCTCGATCAGCGGAACGCCGGCCCGGTTGTAGTCCAGCAGCGAGTACTCTGCGCCGTGGATCCGCCCGTCCGCGCCGCCGACGTGCAGCGACTTGCCGGTGTCCTCCTCCATGTGCGCGCGCTCGATGCCCACGCGCACGACCTCGCCGTCCTCCAGCGTGACGTCCATCCAGCCGTCGACGGCGATCGGCTCGTCGTACTGCGAGGTCTGGAAGTTCTTGGGCATGTCCGGGTAGAAGTAGTTCTTCCGCGCGAACCGGCCCCACGGCGCGATCGAGCAGTTCAGCGCCAGCCCGATCCGGATCGCGGCCTCCACCGCGGCCCGGTTCACCACCGGCAGCGAGCCGGGCAGCCCCAGACAGGTCGGGCAGACCTGGGTGTTCGGCTCGGCGCCGAAGTCGGTGGGGCAGCCGCAGAACATCTTCGTGCTGGTCGACAGCTCGACGTGCACCTCGAGCCCGAGGGTGGGCTCGTAGCGGGCCACGACGTCGTCGAAGTCGACCAGTGCGGGAGCGGTGGTTGTCACTGCGCGACCTCCGGGACGCGGGCGATCAGCGGCCCGCCCTCGTCGGCGTCGCGCGCGGCCTCGAAGGCCGCGCCGACGCGGTACATCATGGCCTCGCCGAGCGCGGGCGCCATGATCTGCAGCCCGACCGGCAGGCCGTCCTCCTCCGCCAGGCCCGACGGCACCGACATGCCGGCCACACCGGCCAGGTTGGTCGGGATGGTGGCGAGGTCGTTGAGGTACATGGCCAGCGGGTCGTCGACCTTCTCCCCGATCGGGAAGGCCGTGGTCGGCGTGGTCGGGCTGACCAGCACGTCCGCCTGCTCGAACGCGGCGGCGAAGTCCCGGCTGATCAGCGTGCGGACCTTCTGCGCCTGCCCGTAGTAGGCGTCGTAGTAGCCCGACGACAGCGCGTAGGTGCCCAGGATGATCCGGCGCTTGACCTCGGGGCCGAACCCGGCCTCGCGGGTGGCCGCCATGACCTCCTCGGCCGACGCGCCCTTGTCGACGCGCAGGCCGTAGCGCATCGCGTCGAACCGGGCGAGGTTCGACGACACCTCGCTCGGCAGGATCAGGTAGTAGGCCGCCAGCCCGTACTCGAAGTGCGGGCAGGACACCTCGACGACCTCGGCGCCGAGCTTCTCCAGCCGGCGCAGCGCGCCGTCGAACGAGGCCCGCACGCCGGGCTGGTAGCCCTCGCCGCCCAGCTCGCGCACCACGCCGATCCGGACACCCGACAGGTCGCCCTGTGCGCCGATCCGCGCGGCCTCGACGACGGCCGGCACCGGCGCGTCGATCGAGGTGGAGTCGAGCGGGTCGTGCCCGGCGATCACCTCGTGCAGCAGCGCGGCGTCGAGCACCGTGCGGGCGCACGGGCCGCCCTGGTCGAGCGAGGACGCGCAGGCCACGAGGCCGTAGCGGGACACCCCGCCGTAGGTCGGCTTGACGCCCACGGTGCCGGTGACGGCGGCGGGCTGGCGGATCGAGCCGCCCGTGTCGGTACCGATCGCCAGCGGCGCCTCGAACGCGGCGAGCGCGGCCGCGGACCCGCCGCCGGACCCGCCGGGGATCCGGGAGAGGTCCCACGGGTTGCGGGTGGGTCCGTAGGCCGAGTGCTCGGTGGAGGAGCCCATGGCGAACTCGTCCATGTTGGTCTTGCCCAGGATCGTGATCCCCGCGGCGCGCAGCCGCGCGGTGAGCGTGGCGTCGTACGGCGGGCGCCAGCCCTCGAGGATCTTCGACCCGCAGGTCGTGGGCATGTCCACGGTGGTGAACACGTCCTTGAGCGCCAGCGGCACCCCGGCGAGCGGGGAGGCGGGCGCGGTGCCGGCCCGGACCGCCTCGTCGACGAGGGCGGCGTTGGCCAGCGCGGCCTCGGTCCCGACGTGCAGGAAGGCGTGCACCTCGCCGTCGACCTCGGCGATGCGGTCCAGGTGGGCCTGGGCGGCCTCGACGGCCGAGACCTCACCCGAGTGGATCCTCCCGGCCAGCTCGGCGGCGGTGAGGTGGATCAGGTCGCTCACTGCTCCTCCCCCAGGATCCGGGGCACGCGGAAACGGCCGTCCTCGGCGGCGGGCGCGCCGGCGAGGGCCTGCTCCTGGCTCAGCCCGGGCCGCCGGACGTCCGGCCGGAAGACGTTCTGCAGCGGCACCGCGTGCGACGTCGGCGGGATGTCCTCGGCGGCCACCTCGCCCACGCGGGCGACGGCGCCGAGGATGACGTCGAGCTGGCCGGCGAAGACGTCGAGCTCGGCGTCCGTGACGGCCAACCGGGCCAGCCGGGCGAGGTGCGCGACCTCGTCCCGGGAGATGGCCCCGGAGTCGGGGGACATGAGGGTTCCTTCGGCGTTGGGCTCTGGGGGCGGACGCGACCGGGTCACTCGCGTCCTCGCGGGCACGGGCGGCCGGGCCGTCGTCGAGTCTATTCGCGCCGGCCGACACTCCGCCGACGGGTTTCGCCCGCGCTGTCAACCCCCTGCGGCTGTCCCGGGCCGCCGCGGGTTTGGCAGGATCGGCGAGGTAATCGACGACGACGCCCCCGGCCCTCGGCGGGTGGGCGTCGTCGTGTCGTGCGGTCGGTCCCTACCGCGAGTTCGAGGAGGCGTGGCGGAGTGTCGTTCCTGCTCCGGGTGGTCCTGCCGGACAAACCGGGCATCCTGGGCGCGGTCGCCACGGCCCTCGGTGCCGCCGGGGCGGACATCCTGGGTGTCGACGTCGTCGAGCGCACGGACGGGCAGGCGGTCGACGACCTGGCCGTCGAGCTGCCCTCGGGCCGCCCGCCGGACGTCCTGATCACGGCGGCCGAGTCGGTGCCCGGCGTGCAGGTGGAGTCGGTGCGGCCCTACAGCGGCCGTCTGGACACCCACCGCGAGCTGGAGCTGGTCGACGCGATCGCCTCCGACCCGGAGCACGGGCTGAAGCGGCTCGCCGAGGAGGTCCCGCGGCTGTTCCGCGCGGGCTGGGCGATCGTCGCCGCCCGGGAGGAGGGCCGCTCCTACCGGCTGGCCGACTCCTCGGCCGCGCCCGAGACGCGGGCGGGCGACCTGCCGTGGCTGCCGCTGGACAAGGCGTTGATCGTGGATCCCGAGGTGCACTGGGTGCCCGAGCCGTGGAGCGCGCTGGACACCGAGCTGGCCGCGGCGCCGTTCGGCACCTCGCTGCCGGCCAAGGCGCTGGTCGTCGGGCGGCCGGGCGGGCCGGCGTTCCGGCCCTCGGAGCTGGCTCGGCTGACCCACCTGGCCGGGATCGTGGCCGCGGTCCTCGGGGCCTGAGCCCGGTGGACCGCCCCTGGGTCCGCGTCCCCGCCGCCGCCGGGAAGGCGCTGCGCCCGTACGTCGTGGGTGCGACGGACGAGATCATCGCCGAGGTCCGGGCGCAGGTCGCGGAGTACTCACGGCCGCTGAAGGGCAACTTCGGCAACCGGATCACGCAGGGCGTCACGGTCGCGCTCGACCAGTTCGTCGGGCTGCTCGGCTCGGACACGGAGCTGCCGGACACCCGGATCTACGCCGAGCTGGGCCGCGTCGAGCACCGCGAGGGCCGCACGCTGGCCGCGCTGCAGAGCGCCTACCAGGTCGGCACGCGCACGGTCTGGCGGGCGGTCGGCGAGAGCCCCGTCGCCCGGGCGCTGCCGCCCGACGTGATCTTCGCGCTGGCCGAGGCGCTGTTCTCCTACGTGGAGCAGCTGTCCGCGGCGTCGGTCGCCGGGTGGGCTCAGGAGGAGGCGATGCAGGCCGGGTCGCTGCAGACCCGGCGCAACGCCCTGGTCGAGGCGCTGGTCGTGCGGCCGCCCACCGAGCCGGCGGAGATCGAGAAGCTGGCGTCGGCGGCGGGCTGGACGGTCCCCGCCCGGCTGGCCGCCCTGGTCGTCGACGACGCCGTGGAGGTCGCCGCGCGGATCCCCGGCGCGGTCGCGGCGAACCTCGACCCGGCCGGGATCGCGTTCGTGCCCGCGGTGCGCGACGGGCTCGACGAGCTGGTGCGCGCCGCCCTCAAGGACCGGTCGGCGGTCCTGGGCCCGGTGGTGCCCGCCGCGGAGGCGCACCGGTCGGCGGCGCGGGCGCGGTCCGCCTGGCCGGCGCACGCGGCGGGGCTGCTCGCCCGGGACGGCGACCCGCTGCTGCGGGCCGACACCCATCTCGTCGAGCTGCTGCTGGTCGGCGCCCCCGACCTGGCTGCCGACCTGCGGGAACGGGTCACGGGGCCGCTGCAGGACATGCCCTCCGGGGCGGCGGCCCGCGCAGTGGAGACGCTGCGGGCCTGGCTCGACGCCCACGGCGACGTCAGCACCGCGGCCGCGGCCCTGCACGTGCACCCGCAGACGGTGCGCTACCGCCTGGCGAGCCTGCGGGAGACCTACGGCGAGGCCCTCGACGACCCTGCCCAGCGGCTCGAGCTGACGGTCGGCCTGCGCGCCCTCGACGCGAAACCGTGACGCACTCTGGAACCATACTGCGCGATCAGGGCCGTCGGAGCCGCGTCAGGAAACCATGACGCGAGTTTCAGCCCCCGAATCCCGCAGCGTGGAACCATACCGCGCGATTCCAGGCTCCGGAGCCGCGTTGTGGAACCATGACGCGGGAAATGCGGCTCGAGACTCGCGTCATGGTTCCCTGGTGCGGTCCTACGCGGCGAGGCGGGCGGGGGCGGCGCGGCGGACGGCGCGGCCGATCCTGCTGCGGGGCGTGGGCTTCGGGGCGCCGTAGCGCTCGTGGCCGCCGGGGAAGGCCAGCCGGAGGATCTTGCGCCAGACCTTCGCGTACTGCGTCGGCAGCGGGCCGGCGTTGTACGGCAGGCCGTAGCGCTCGCAGATGTCCCGCACCTTCGGCGCGATCTCGGCGTAGCGGTTGCTGGGCAGGTCGGGGAAGAGGTGGTGCTCGATCTGGTGCGACAGGTTGCCGGTCATGAGGTGCATGGCCTTGCTGCCGGTCAGGTTGGCCGAGCCCAGCATCTGGCGGATGTACCACTGACCCTGGGTCTCGCCGTCGAGCCGCTCCTCCTCGAAGGTCTCGGTGCCGTCGGGGAAGTGCCCGCAGAAGATCACCGCGTGCGACCACACGTTGCGCACGAGGTTCGCGGTGAGGTTCGCGGTCAGCGTCGAGAGCGCCGACGGGCCGGACAGCAGCGGGAACAGCACGTAGTCCTTCGCCGCCTGCTTGCCGATCTTCCGCAGGGTCGCGGCGATCTGCGGCTTCGCCTCGGCCCAGGACTTCTCGCCGCTGCGGATCTTGTCGGTCTCGATGTCGTACAGCGCGATGCCGTACTCGAAGATCAGCGACAGGCCGACGTTCGTGAGCGGCTGCAGCAGGTGCGCCGGCCGCCACTCCTCCTCGGGCATGATCCGCATGACCGTGTAGCCGAGGTCGCGGTCCTTGCCCCGGATGTTGGTGAAGGTGTGGTGCTCGTAGTTGTGCGAGCGCTTCCAGAACTCGGCCGGGTCGACGTGGTCCCAGTCCCAGGTCGTCGAGTGGATCTTCGGGTCCCGCATCCAGTCCCACTGGCCGTGCAGGATGTTGTGCCCGAGCTCCATGTTCTCGAGGATCTTCGCGACCGACAGCGCCGCGGTCCCGAGGATCCAGGCCGGCGGGAACTTCGAGAGGAGCAGCAGCCCGCGGCCACCGAACTCCAGCCCGCGCTGGGCGCGGATCACGGCGTGGATGTAGCGGGCGTCCCGCTCGCCGCGGGAGGCCTCGACCTCCTCGCGGATCGCGTCGAGCTCCGCGCCGAGCGCCTCGACCTGCTCGTCGGTGAGGTGCGCGGCGGCGGAGACCACCTCGCGGACGGTCCCGGGAGCGGTCTCGGGGGCGGTCCTGGCGGGGGCCTGCGGGTCGCGACGGAACATGCGGTGTCTCTCCAGCTCGGTGGGGGTCGTGAGGGACGGGGGGCGGTGGCCGCTCACGGGGTCTAGAGGTCGAGGGTGATGTCGCCGGCCGGGGCCGAGACGCAGGTGCGGACGGGGCGGCCGGGCTGGTCGGCGGCGTCGACCAGCTCGCCGGACTGCAGGTCGCGGACCGCGCCGGCCTGCAGCTTCCCGACGCAGGTGTGGCAGATGCCCATCCGGCAGCCGTTGGGGAGCAGGGCACCGGCCACCTCGCCGGCGAGCAGGACCGGGGTGTCGGGCGCGGCGTCGGCGACGAGGCCGCTGGCGGCGAACGTGATCCGGCCGCCGGTGCCCGCCGCGCTCGCCGCGCGCTTCGGCGCGAACCGCTCGACGTGCAGCAGCTCCGGAACGCCCGCGCGCTCCCAGTGCTCGGCGAGCGTGTCGAGCAGGCCGGCGGGCCCGCAGGCCCACGTCTCCCGGACCGCCCAGTCCGGCACCGCGTCGGCGAGGGCGTCCGGCGTGAGCCGGCCCTCCCCGGCGGTGTGCCGCTCGACGAGCCGCAGGCCGGTGCGCGCGGCGAGCGCGCGCAGCTCCGGCCCGAACACGACCTCGTCCGGGGTGCGGTCGCAGTGGACCAGGACCGCGCCGGACAGCGCGGCCGGGTCGAGCGAGCGCAGCATCCCCATCACCGGCGTGACACCACTGCCCGCGGTGACGAAGAGCAGCTTCTCCGGCGTCGGCTCGGGGAGCGTGAACTCCCCCGCCGCCGGCCCGAGCCCGACGACGGTGCCCACGGGGGTGTCGTGCGCGAGCCTCCCGGAGAGGATCCCGCCGGGGACCGCGGTGACCGCGACCGACAGCAGCGGGTCCCCCGGCCGCGAGGTGACCGAGTAGGTCCGCCAGTGCCAGACGCCGTCGACCTGCAGCCCGATCCCGAGGTACTGGCCCGGCACGTGCCGCGCGAACCGCGTCCCCGGCCGCAGCACGAGCGTGGTGGTGTCGGGGGTCTCGCGGACCACCCGCACCACGCGGGCCCGCGGCGCGGACCGGGACCACATCGGGTTCAGGGTGCCGAGGACGTCGTCGGGCACCAGGGGCGTGATCAGCAGCCCGGCGGCGGCCCGGACACGCCGGGCAGTACGGCTGTCCCGGAACCGGCTTGCGGAGCTCATGAACCCCACGGTAGGGATCACGGATCGGTCACGACCACGACGACGGCCACGCGCTGCCGCCGCATTCTGTTGCCGGACCAACAAGCTCGAGATCGGGGCGTGACGATCGGTCGGAGCGGGAACCCTGGGGGTTTCGGTGTCGTTCCGGTGTCGTCCTGAGCGTGGGTCAGACCCGGATGCCGAGGGCGGCGCGGACGAGGTCGTCGTTGCCCGTGGCGAGCCAGCCGTCCGGCCGGACGAGCACGTCCTCGAAGCCGATCCGGGTGTCGACGCCCATCCGCAGCGCGTACTCCAGCACCGGCCAGGCGCCGTCCTCCTCGCCGTGCAGCAGCACCGGCACGGGCAGCTGGCCCAGCGCGCGCACGATCCGGACCGCCTCCGCGACGGCGGTCTCCGGGTCCGACACCACGGTCGACTCGGCCAGCACGCGGACGGTCCGCGGCGGGACACCGCTCTGCCGGAGGGTGACGGCGTCGCCGCTGGTCCAGACGCCGAGCTCGACGCCGATGTTCACCGACGCCGCCGCCCGGCAGACCTCGACCCAGCCCTTCTCGTGCACGTTGACCGAACACACGTCGGGCTTGCCCACGCCGAGCCGGCCCCAGCTGAGCACGGCCTCGATGCGCAGGTTCGGGTCCGGCTGGATCCACCGCCCGGTGGTCACGCCGATCTCGACGCCCGGCGCCTCCTGCCGGATGAGCGCGACCGCGTCCCCGACGTGGACCGGGTCGATGGTCTCGTGCCCTAGCGGGTCCCGCGGGTGGACGTGGACGGACTGGACGCCGAGGCGGGCGACGGCGCGGGCGTCCCGCGCGAGGTGCCGGGCGAGGACTGGCAGCGCCGGGTGCGCGTCCTCCGGACGCGAACCGTTCAGAACCGCCTGCAGCACCGTGCCTCCTCCTTCACCAGGATCCGCGCCGCGCCCACGGCGGGGCCGGCCGGCGCGACCACCGGTCCGGTCCCTGCGGGGAGCGGAAGCCGCGAGCCTAGTGCGCCCGGACCGCGGGGCCGCGCGACCGGCCCGGGAGGTCCCTCCAACTGCTGACGCGTGTCACGCTCCCGATGCGGCCTCGGCGTGTCGGGTGGCCTCCTCCGGGCCGCGGTCCAGCAGGACACGGAAGCCCTCCTCGTCGAGCACCGGGACGCCGAGCTCGACGGCCTTGTCGTACTTGGACCCGGGCGCGTCGCCCGCCACCAGGAACGCGGTCTTCTTCGAGACCGAGCCGGCGGCCCGGCCGCCCCGGGCCATGATCGCCTCCTTGGCCTCGTCCCGGGAGAAGTTCTCCATCGAGCCGGTGATCACGATCGACAGGCCCTCCAGCGTGCGCGGGACGGACTCGTCGACCTCGTCGACCATCCGCACCCCCGCGGCCCGCCACTTCGCGACGACCTCGCGGTGCCAGTCCACCGTGAACCAGTCCCGCACCGCGGCGGCGATCGTGGGGCCCACGCCCTCGACGCCGGCGATCGGCGCCAGCGCGGCGGCCACCGCCTTGGCCTGGGCGCGGGTGGCGGCCTTCTGCGCCTTCTCGGCCTCGGCGACGAGGACCTCGGGATCGGCGTCCCCGGCCCCGTCGCTCGCCGCCGCGTCCGCCCCGTCGGTCGGCTCGGGACCCGGCTCCGCGGTGGGCTCGCCCTCCGGCTCCTCGGTGGGCTCGCCCTCCGGCTCCTCGGCCGCCGAACCGTCCGAGGTGATCTCCACCCCGGCCCGTTCGGTCTCCTCCCGGGCGCGCGCGGCCGCGGCCTCGATCGCCTCGAGCGAGTGGAACTCGCGGGCCAGCGCCTGCGCCGCCGTGGGCCCGACGTGCCGGATGGACAGGCCGACGAGCACCCGCCACAGCGGCCGGTCCTTCGCCGCCTCCAGGTTCTGCAGCAGCTTCCGGCCGTTGGCCGACAGCGCGCCCGCCTTGGTGCGGAAGAGGTCGACCTGCAGCAGGTCCTCCTCGGTGAGGGCGAAGACGTCGCCCTCGTCGTGCACCACCCCGGACCTCAGCAGCGCCGTGGCGGCCTCGTAGCCCAGGCCCTCGATGTCGAACGCCCCGCGGCCGGCCACGTGGAACAGCCGCTCGCGCAGCTGCGCGGGGCAGGAGCGGGCGTTGGGGCAGCGCTGGTCGACGTCGCCCGCCTTCTGCCGCACCAGCTCGGTGCCGCACTCGGGGCAGTGCGTGGGCATGACGAACGCCCGCTCCTCGCCCGTGCGCACGTCCGTGACCGGGCCCAGCACCTCGGGGATCACGTCGCCCGCCTTGCGGATGACGACCCGGTCGCCGATCAGCACGCCCTTGCGGCGCACCTCGTCCTCGTTGTGCAGGGTGGCCATCGACACCGTGGACCCGGCGACCAGCACGGGCTCCATGACCGCGAACGGGGTGACCCGCCCGGTCCGGCCCACGTTGACCTGGATGTCCAGCAGCGTGGTGGTGGCCTCCTCCGGCGGGTACTTGTAGGCGATCGCCCAGCGGGGCGCGCGCGAGGTGGCGCCGAGGCGGCGCTGCAGGGCCACCTCGTCGACCTTGACGACCACGCCGTCGATCTCGTGCTCGATGTCGTGCCGGTGCTCGCCCCAGTAGGCGACGTGCGCCACCACCTCGTCGATCGAGGTGAACACGACGGTGCGGGTGGAGACCGGCAGCCCCCACGCCTGCAGCGCCTCGTAGGAGTGCGACTGGGTGACCGGGGTGAAGCCCTTGCGCCTGCCCAGCCCGTGGCAGATCAGCCGCAGGTTGCGCGACGCGGTGACCCGCGGGTCCTTCTGGCGCAGCGAGCCGGCCGCGGTGTTGCGCGGGTTGGCGAAGGGCGGCTTGCCCGCCTCGACCAGCGCGGCGTTGAGCCGCTGGAAGTCCTCGAGCCGGAAGTACACCTCGCCGCGCACCTCGACGAGCTCGGGCACCGGGAACTCCTCGCTGCCGGTCAGCTTCTCGGGCACCTCCTCGAGGGTGCGCATGTTGAGCGTGATGTCCTCGCCCGTGCGCCCGTCCCCCCGGGTCAGCGCGCGGGTGAGCACCCCGTTCTCGTAGAGCAGGTTCACCGCGAGCCCGTCGATCTTCAGCTCGCACAGGTAGTGCAGGTCCGCGCCGACCTCCCGGACGGTGCGCTCCGCCCAGGCCCGCAGGTCCTCCTCGCTGAACGCGTTGTCCAGGCTGAGCATCCGCTCGAGGTGGTCGTACGCGGTGAACTCGGTGGAGAACCTCCCGCCGACCTTCTGGGTGGGCGAGTCCGGGGTGCGGAGCTCGGGGTACTCCTCCTCCAGCGCGATCAGCGCACGCCACAGCTCGTCGAACTGGCCGTCCGAGACCACCGGCGCGTCGAGCACGTAGTAGCGGAACTGGTGGTCCGCGACCTCGGTCGCGAGCGCGGCGTGCCGCTCCCGCACGTCGTCGGGAACGGTGCTGGTGGGGACGCTGTCCGGGCTCACGGGATGCAGGTTAGTGGCCCGCACCGACAGACCCGGGGGAACTCAGCGTGCGGCGGCGGCCCACTCCCGCAGCGCGGCGGCGCGGATCTTGGTGCCGTTGGTGCCCGAGGTGGTCGGCATGGCCTCGATGACGTGCACGGTCTCGGGCACCTTGAACTTGGCCAGGCCCTCGGCGCACCAGGCCCGCAGCGCGGCCGGCTCCGGCGCGCGCCCCTCCTCGGGCACCACGAAGCCGATCGCGACCGTGGCTCCGGAGGCGTCCGGGACGCCGACGACCTTCGCCGTGTGCACGTCCGGGTGCGCGGCCAGCCGCACCTCGATCTCCGCGGGGTCGACGAGGAAGCCGTGCAGCCGCAGCGCGTCGCCCATCCGGCAGACGTAGGCGAACACCCCGTCGTCGACGATCGTGCCCAGGTCGCCGGAGTGGAACCAGCCGTCCCGGGTGAACGCGTCGGGGACCTCGGCACCCAGGTAGGCGTCGACGACGTTGGGCCCGCGGAACTGCAGCTCGCCCTCGTGTCCGGGGGCCAACACCTCGCCGGTGACCGGGTCGGCCACCCGCACCTCGATGCTGGGGTGCACGACGCGCCCGCCGCCGACCCAGCGGGCCGGCTCCGGCTCGTCGTGCGGCCAGTGGGCGGTGAGCGCGAACAGCTCGGAGGAGCCGTAGACCCCCGAGGTGAGGGTGCCGAACTCGTCGCGCGCCCAGGCGGCCAGCTCGCGGGAGCGGCCCTGGAAGTCCGCCACCCCCCACCAGCGCCAGGCCGACAGGTCCCGCGGGTGCTCGCGCCACGCCTCGGCGAGCCGCAGGACCAGGTCGTCCCCGCCGACGACGTGGGTGACGCCGAGCGACTCCATGTCCGCGAGCACGGCGTCGGCCGAGAAGACGGGGGCGAAAACGCAGACCCCGCCGGCGGCGAGCGCGGCCATCGCGGTCTGGTAGCCGAACACCCCGGACAGCGGCAGGGCGCACAGCACGTGCTCGCCCTCGGCGATCCCGATCGTCGCGGCGTCGGCGGCCGCGTGCGCGAGCACGCCCGCCGCGGAGTGCGCCGCGAGCTTGGGCATGCCGGTCGAGCCGGAGGTCGTGAACGCCACCGCGAGGTCCGCGGGGTCCGAGCGGGGCACGGTGTCGTCGGCCGGGCCCGCCGTCGCGGTGGGCACCCAGGCGCCGCCGCCGAGGTCCGCGACCGCCGGGTCCGGCGCCTCGCGGCCCGGCCCCGCGACGACCGCGACCGGCGGGGCGGGCCCGTCGCCGACCGCCTCCTTCAGCCGGGCGAGCAGGTCCAGGCCGTGGAAGTCGTGGGCCAGGGCGACCAGCTTCGGACGGGCGCGGTCGAGGACGTGCCGGACCTCCTCGACGTTGTACCGGGTGTTGATCCCGATGACGTGCGCCCCGCGCGCCGCCACGGCGAACTGCCAGGCCAGCGCGTCGCTCCAGTTGGGCATCCACACCGCGACGCAGTCCCCGGCGCCGATCCCGTGGGCGCGCAGCTCCTCGGCGAGCGCGCCGGTGCGCCGCCACAGCTCGCCGCGGGTGACCGCGATCCGCTCGCCGGCCGGGCCCTTGTCCAGGACGACGACGGCCCCGGGGTCCCGCGCGGCGATCCGGCCGAGCAGGTCGGGCAGGTCGTGCGGCACCGGACCGGAGGCCGGGTGCGGGGAGACGGCGTGCGGGGCGACGAGCGGCGCGCGCTCCTCCGCCTGGTCGGACGGGGTCCCGCTCATGCCGCCACCTCGCTCCCGAGCTCCGCCAGCCAGCCCGCGAGCACGCCGTCGAAGCCCTCGATCTCCTCCATCGGATAGTGCCCGATCCCCTCGAGCACGGTGCACCGCGCACCCGGGATGAGGGCGGCCGCCGCGCGTGTGCCGGCGGCCGGGACCCACAGGTCGTCCGCGCCGACGACGAGGTGCGCCGGGCAGGTGACCCCGCCCAGCTGATCGCGCAGGTCGTGGGTCGTCCAGCCGATCAGGTCCGAGTTCGAGATCGCCGGGTCCTCGCGCCGGTGCATGGTCGCGATCAGCTCGGCCCGCTCCGCCGGCACCGACCGCCCGACGACGGCGAGCGTCCCCAGGTACGTCCGGTCCGTCCGGCTCGGGGCGGCCACGTCGGACAGCTCGCGGCGCAGCCCCCGCTCGGAGGGCGTGCCCCCGGTCCAGGCGTTCGCGGCCATCGCGACGATCCCCGCCACCCGGTCCGACGCCCGCGCGGCCAGATCCAGGGTGATCTTCCCGCCGATCGAGCAGCCGACGACGTACGGGCGCGCCAGCCCGAGGGCGTCGATCAGCTCGAGGCACCAGTCGGCGTAGACGCCCAGGTCGGTCACCGGGCCGCCGGGGGCGGGCTCGGAGCGGCCGTGCCCGGGCAGGTCCGGTACCACGACCCGGAAGCCGCGCGCGGCCAGCGCCGGGGCGACGTGGCGCCACTGCACCCCGCTCTGCCCCGCGGTGTGCAGGCAGAGAACCGGAACTCCGTCGCCCGGGCCGTGCTCCTCGACGAACGCCAGCGCCCCGCCGATGTCGATGTACCTCATGCGATCCCCCGGGCCGCGTCGACGATCAGGTGCAGGGCCTTCGTCAGACGCAGGTACTCGTAGCCGTTGCCCCGCATGCCGAACCGGCCGGACATGGCGAAGCGGGTGAACTCGTTGGCCGGGGCCGTGACGAGCTCGGTCCAGGTGAGCTCGTCCGCCTCGACGGTGAAGGTGGGGCCCAGCGCCGCGCGGCCGGCCACCTCGATGACCTTGCCGCGGTAGACCCGCAGGCTGACCTCGTGCTCGCCGGCGCGCAGCCCGATCGCGCCGTCCCAGGTGGCCAGGGACTCGGCGAACTCCGGGGCGAGCGCGGCGACCAGCGCCTCGCCCCACGCGACGGTCCCGAAGGCACGCCCGACCGGGTCGGGGCCCGGGCCCGCGGCGTCGACCAGCGCGGAGGTGGTGCCCTCCTGCACGGTGCGGCCCTGCTCGTCGAGCAGCCGCATGTGCCGGGTGACCACGCCGGCGTCGCCCTTGCGGGTGCGCCGGCACCTCACGACCGTCATCTGCAGGCGCACCGTGTCGCCGACCCGCAGCGGCAACCGGTAGCTCCAGTGGGTGTCGAGCAGCCCGCGGACCGCGGAGCCGTGCAGGCCCAGGCCCTGCAGCAGGCCCATCGCGACGGCGAGGCCGAACGGGCCCTGCAGGATCCCGTCCGGCCCCGCGTGCAGCGGGTGGTCGTCGCCGGAGAGCCGGGTGAACTCCGCCAGGTCGGTGGCCGTGACGGTCCGGGGCGCGCTGGTGAAGCGCTCCCCGACCGTGAACTCCTCGAACCGGCGGCCGGGCCCGGTCCGGGTGTCGGTGTCGGGTCGCAGGACCTGCTCGGTCGGCACGCGGCCCCCCTTCGTCGACGACGGTGTGCGAACGACTGCACGAACGAACGTTCTTGCGTTCTCGACACAACCACCCGTCCGTACCCGTCGTCAAGAGCGCGGGCTGCACTAGCCTGGGCAGCATGAACGATCGTTCCCCGGCGCTCCTGGTCGCCGACACGGGGCGCGGGAACGAGGCCGCGATCCTCAATGCGGCACTGGCCGCGTTCGGCGCCCAGGGGTTCAACGGCGCCTCGATGCGCGAGGTCGCGAAGGGCGCGGGCACCAGCCTGTCGAACCTCTACAACTACTTCCCCTCGAAGTCCCACCTGCTCGCCGAGGTGCTGCGGCGGGCCAACGCCGAGCTCGAGACCCGGGTGCGGCGGGCGGTCGCCGACGCGGGGGACGACGCCGCCTCCCGGATGCGCGAGGCGGTGCGCGCCTACGTCGGGTTCGTGGTGGACCAGCAGCTCGCGATGCTGGTCTCGACCGCGGAGGTGCGCTACCTGCAGGGCGAGGACCGGGCTCGGCTGGTGGCCGACCGCGACCGCACGCAGGCGATCTTCGCCGACATCGTGGAGCAGGGCGTGGCGAGCGGGGAGTTCCGCACGCCGCACGCCGCGGACGCCGCGCGGGCCGTCCTGTCCATGGTCAACGCCGTCGCCACCTGGTACCGGCCGGACGGCCGGCTCTCCCGCGGGCAGCTCGCCGAGCAGCACGCCCGCTACGCGCTGGCCCTGCTCGAGGCCCCCCTGCCCCGCGCCTGACCCCTCCCCTTGTCGCACGAGGACGCCGCGGCTACGGTAAGAACGATCGTTCGTATCGGCGTCCGTACTCCCGCGGACGACGCACCGCACCGTGGCGGAGGTTGCCGACAATGTCCCCCGACAAGCAGGACCGGACGGAGCACACCGCTCCGCCGCGCATGGGAAGGCTCGCCGCGGCCGCGGTCTTCGCGACCACCCTCGAGTGGTTCGACTTCCTGATCTACGCGACGGCCGCCGCGCTGGTGCTCGGCCACCAGTTCTTCCCCTCGGCCAGCCCGGTCGCCGGCACGCTCGCCTCGTTCGCCACCTTCGCCGTCGGGTTCGTGGCGCGGCCGCTGGGCGGGATCATCGCCGGGCACGTGGGCGACCGGTTCGGCCGCAAGCCCCCGCTCGTCGTCGCCATGCTCGTGATGGGTCTCGCGACCACCGCGATCGGCGTGCTGCCGGGCTACGCGACCATCGGCGTCTGGGCGCCGATCCTGCTCGTCGTCGCCCGGCTGGTGCAGGGCCTGGGCGTCGGCGCGCAGTGGGGCGGCGCCGCGCTGCTGCTCACCGAGCACGCGCCGGTGGAGCGCCGCGGCTTCTACGGCAGCCTGGTGCAGACCGGCGCGATCTTCGGCGCCGTGGCCGGCAACATCTTCTTCCTGGTCCTCACCGCCGCGCTCACCCCGGAGCAGTTCGACGCCTGGGGCTGGCGGGTCCCGTTCCTGTCCGGCCTGCTGCTCGTGCTGATCGGCATCTACGTGCAGCTCAAGATCGAGGACACCCCGGTGTTCCGCGAGCTGCAGCACCGCTCGGCGGAGTCGAAGCGCGAGGCCGGGCTGCGCAAGGCGCCGCTGCTCGAGGCGATCCGCCGCTACTGGCGGGAGATCCTGCAGGCCGCCGGCGCGTTCTTCGTGGTCAACGCGACCTTCTACATCCTGATCAGCGGCATGCTCGACTACGCGACCAAGACCGTCGGCATGTCCCGCACCTCGATCCTGTGGTGCGTGATGGCCGCCGGGCTGACCCAGGTCGTCACGATGCCCTTCTTCGGCGCGCTCACCGACCGGATGGGCACCCGCAAGAAGCTGTACCTGACCGGCACCGTGCTGATGGCGCTGTTCGCCTTCCCGATGTTCTGGATGGTGAACACGGGCTCCGTGCCGCTGGTCTTCCTGGCGCTGCTGATCGGCTTCACGATCCACGCCACGATGTACGGCCCGCAGGCCACGCTCTACGCCGAGATGTTCCCGGCCGACGTCCGCTACTCCGGCGCCTCGCTCGGCTACCAGTTCGCGTCCGTGTTCGCCGGTGGGCTCGCGCCGTTCGTCATGACCGCGCTGCTGGCCGCGACCGGGTCCTCGTGGTCGGTGTCGCTCTACATCGTCGCGGGGGCGGCGGTCACCTTCGTCGCCGTCGCGACGATCAAGGAGCGGTTCCGCCGGGACCTCTACGAGACCTCCGACGCGCCGGTGCCCGCGCACGCCTCCTGACCCCCGGCACCCGAACGGCGCTCCC